>QKAR01000114.1 GCA_003246335.1 Spirochaetales bacterium
CACTATACCTTCGCGAACATACCTTGTCAATGAGAAATCTCCCGAGAACGAAGCCAGTTTGATCGGGTTTGACTCAAACAGCATGCCTGGAAAAGGCGCGGCTCGTTGGCGTTCGGGGTGAGGGAACGGTTAACCGCGCAAAAACGCGTAGGACGGAAACTCGATGGAACACGCATCCCCCGAATCGCAACGCAGGGTACCGCCCAACTCGCGGGCGAGCGGCGGTACGAGCAGACAACTCATGACTCCGCGATCGAAAAGGTTTTGATCCGAGAACGGCATGACCCCGACGCAGGCAAAGACGAGGATAACCGAGTCGCCTCGCGCGCGAAGCGAAACGCTCGCGCGCCGTTCCGTGAGCGGGTCGGCCCCGGCGAGAGACTTAATGACCACCGAGGAAAACTCCCCGACTATGAGGCCGAGGGAAAAAGCCCGATTAACGCTGACGCTCAAGTCGTCGACGAGCACCTCAATCAGGGATGGGTCCAAACGCAGCGCGAACGCCTGAGAGTTGACCAATTCTCCGATGAACGGGGGAAGCGGGACTATCGAAACGTTTTCGGAATGGTAAATCAGCTCATGTATGGTCGCGAGCGACTGAATGCGGCGAAGCCCGTCATAGGCGATCTCGCGATCCTCGTGGCTGGAAAACTGCTCCGCCTGCATGTGCAGGAAACTCGTGATGATCTGCAAATTATTATTTACGCGATGGTTGATCTCTCGCAGGAGCGCCTCTTTCTCGGCTAGGGATTTCGCGAGCTCGGCCTCGCGGCAGATGACGGCTGTCGCGTCGCGGAAAAAACAAACAGCGACGTTCCGCTCGAAAGGGACGAAGCGGCACTCGTACGAGCGAGCGGCGCCGAGGGCGAAGACCGAGCACGTCAGATCGACGGTTCGATTGCGATCAAGACTTTCTCGCAGGCCATCGAGTACCCGACTCGCGTCGGTTGGCATAAGTAACTCGACGAAGTTTTTTTTCCCGACCAAAACGAGCGGAGTCCCGGACCACGGCGCGTCCTCTTGCGCGGCGTCGAAAATGGTTCCGTCGCGGTTAAGCAGGCAATAGGATTCGGGAAACGTCGATACGAGCGATAGCAGCAGCGACTGCTGCCGCTCAAGGCGGCGGACCCGCCGCGCGCAGGCGCGCCGCTGAAGCGAGGCGAAAATCGCGAGCGTCGCGCAAAGCAAGAGCGCTGCCGCGAGCGGGGGCGTTAATTGCATACGATCCTTGCGAAAGACGAACGGGCGAGAAACGCGATCGATTTTTTTACCCGTGAGCCGAGAATCAGCGATTTCAATCCGAAGTTCCCCTTACCCTCAATATTATCACAGTTTCCGGCAAATACCGATGTCCATGACCGAGCCTTCGCGTTATAGTGTGCCGTATGGGAGAAAAAACTGTGCCGTTTGACGTCACGATAGCGGCGAACGCCCTCGGAGCGCCGGTACTCCACACGGCCGAAACCGACAGTACGATGGAAGACGCGCGTAACTTAGCCGCGCGGGGATTCCCTTCCGGAACGGTAATTTGCGCCGACTACCAAAGAGCGGGACGCGGCCGGATAGAAGGTCGCGTATGGAACTCGCCCGCCGGCGAGAATTTACTCTGTACCGTCCTTCTGCGCGGGGTTTCCGCGCTCGGCCTCACCCTGCGGGTCGGACTCGCCGTCGCTCGCGCGTTTGACGCGTTCCTCGTCCCGAACGGGCTTGGGGAAACCGCCATAAAATGGCCGAACGACGTGCTGTACCGGGGGAAAAAACTCGCCGGCATTCTCTGCGAAAGCGACGGAGCGGAAATTCTCGTCGGCACGGGATTTAACCTTGGTCAAAATTCTTTTCCCGAGGAGATTTCCGGTAAGGCGACTTCGCTCGCGCTGGCCCTGTCGGGCGAATCTCGTGCCCCCTTGCCGTCCAGGGAAGCGTTTCTGACCGAATATCTCGCGCAACTCGCCGCGGCGCTCGATCTCGATGCGTGGCACGAGGCGATTTCGCGCAAATTGCTCTGGCGCGGGGAACGAATTACGTTTCTCGCGGGAGACCCCGCGCGCCGAGAAACCTTGGACGGGGTCATCGAGGGAATTGGCCCGTCAGGGGAACTTCTTTTTCGATCGGCCTCGCCGCTCCCGACGGCGTCCTCCTATCGAACCGACGAAAACGGTGTAACCCGGCTTTGGTCGGGAGAAATCCCCTATCCGACCGATAGCTCTCGCTCGGGATAATGCCGCGGAAAAAACGCGTTATCCCGCCCCCCTTGCGCCGCAACGCGACTCCGCGATACTATATTTCATTATGTTAGACTATCGATTTATCAAGGAAAACCTTGACGCCGTTAAGGCAAATATCACGGCTCGCCACATGACCGCCAACGCGGACGCGGTCGTCGCGCTCTTCGATCAGCGAACGGCGCTCACCACCGCCCTGCAAGCGCTCCAAACGAAACGCAACGATAACGCGAAAGCGATGAAGGGGAAACTCTCCGACGAGGAGCGCAAACGGCTCATCGAAGAGGGAAAGGCGATTAAGGACGAGATCGCCCGCGACGAGGCCACGCTCGCGAAAGCCGAGGCCGATTTGGACGCCGCCGGACGCCTCATCCCGAACATGGCGCATCCCGACGCGCCGGTCGGCAAAGAGGACAAAGACAATACCGAGGTAAAGCGCGTCGGAGAGCCGACGAAATTCGGTTTCGAGCCGAAAGATCACGTACAGCTCGGCGAAGCCCTCGACCTCATCGACTTTGACGCGGGAACGAAAGTTTCCGGCGTCAAATTCTATTATTTGAAAAACGAAGCCGTATTCCTCGAGCAGGCCCTCATCATGTACGCGCTGAACGTCCTGCGCAAGCACGGTTTCACCCCGTTCATCACCCCGGACGTCGCGAAAGAAGAGATTCTCCAAGGAATCGGCTTTAACCCGCGCGGGAAGGAATCGAACGTTTACAATATCGAGGAAGAGGGTTCCTGCCTCGTCGCAACCGCCGAAATCACCTTAGGAGGATATCACAAGGACGAGATTCTCCCGAAAGAGAAACTCCCGCTCTTTTACTGCGGGCTCTCGCATTGCTTCCGCCGGGAAGCGGGCGCCTCGGGCCAATTCTCCAAGGGACTCTATCGCGTCCATCAGTTCAATAAACTGGAAATGTTCGTCTATTGCCTTCCCGAGGAGTCGGATGCCCTCCACGAAAAACTCCGCCTCATCGAGGAGGAAATTTTCACCGGCCTCGGCATTCCGTTCCGCGTAGTCGATACGTGCACCGGCGACCTTGGCGCTCCCGCGTACCGGAAATGGGATCTCGAAGCCTGGATGCCCGGAAGAAACGGCGGCGAATGGGGCGAAGTTACCTCGACGTCAAATTGCACCGACTTTCAGGCGCGTCGTCTCAACGTGCGCTACAAAGACGACGACGGCAAGAATAAGTTCGTTCATATGCTGAACGGTACCGCTATTGCCCTTTCGCGCGCGATGATCGCCGTGCTGGAAAATTACCAGCAAGCGGACGGTTCGATTAAGGTTCCGGCCCCACTCGTCGCTTACTGCGGATTTGACGTGATTAAACCCAGACGGTAATACTTTTCGTCATCTGTCGTACTCGTATTGTTATTAGAAAGCGAAAGGCCGCCTTCTTTATCGAAGGCGGCTTTTTTTATTCGTTACGACTTGCATTAATTCGCATTTTTATGTAATTTATACAAAATTAAATGAATATTTATACAGAGTCAAAGCAACGAGAATAGGAGGTACGGTAGCATGATAACGCTCGAAGACGTCAACAAGCATTTCGGCAAATTGCACGTGCTTAAAAATATCAATCTCCAAGTAGCCGAAGGCGAGAAACTCGTGGTCATCGGTCCCAGCGGTTCGGGAAAAAGCACGCTGATTCGGTGCATGAATTACCTCGAAAAACCCGGTTCGGGGCGCATTACCGTCAACGGTATCGATTTAACGGGAAAACACCCGCGAGTGCGCCAAGTCCGCGAAACGGCGGGTATGGTATTTCAGCAGTTCAACCTTTATCCGCATAAAACGGCTTTGGAAAACTGCACGCTCGCCCCGATGAAAATTCTCAAAAAAAGCAAGGCCGAGGCGGAAGCAACGGCGGTTAAGTATTTAACGCGGGTCGGCCTCAAGGACAAGCTCGACGCCTACCCTTCGCAGCTTTCCGGCGGTCAACAGCAGCGCGTCGCCATCGCCCGAACCCTGAGCATGAACCCCAAAATCATGCTGTTCGACGAGCCGACAAGCGCCCTCGACCCCGAGATGATTCAGGAAGTGCTCGACGTCATGGTGAGCCTTTCCCACGAAAAAATCACCATGGTCGTCGTGACGCACGAAATGGGTTTCGCGCGCGAGGTCGCCGACCGCGTCGTGTTCATGGATTCGGGGGAGATAATCGAAACCGGCACGCCGGAGCACTTTTTCACTAACCCCGAGCATCCCCGCGCGAAGGCGTTCCTGGGAAAAATTCTGCGCAATTAGCGGCATTTCCCCGAGCGAGCGCTCAGAATTTGTTTTGGATTCACGCGGGACTTCGCGGTTCCGCTAAAAAAAAGAAAAGGAGCTCAACGTATGAAACTCAACCGAAAAATCGTCGCGGGTCTCATCCTGATGGCGGGATTCTCCGCACTCGCCGTGGCCGGCGGTAAAAAAGACGGAGCCGCCACCGAAATCGACGCCATTAAGAAAGCCGGCGTTCTCAAAGTCGGCGTCAAGGTCGACGTGCCCAAATTCGGGTATAAAGACCCCACGACCGGCGTTATCTCCGGAATGGAAATCGATATCGCCAAGGCGATCGCCAAAGACATTCTCGGCGACCCCGAAAAAGTCTCGTTCCAGGCCGTTACCGCGAAAACCCGCGGGCCGCTCCTCGATTCCGGCGAGCTCGACATGGTCATCGCGACGTTCACGATCACCGAAGAGCGCAAGCTCAGCTATAACTTCACCGATCCCTACTACACCGACGGCATCGCCCTTCTCGTGAAAAAAGACGCCGGATACTCGGTCCTGAAGGATCTCGCCGGCAAGACGGTCGGCGTCGCGCAGAGCGCCACGACGAAAAAAGCCCTTGAGGCCGCCGCGACCGAAGGCGGTTATTCGCTCAAGTTCGCCGAGTTCGCGAGCTATCCCGAAATCAAAACCGCCCTTGAGTCAGGCCGCGTCGACGCCTTCTCGGTAGACGCCTCCATCCTCGGCGGATACGTAGACGATAAGTCCGTCATCCTTTCCGAGCGATTCTCGCCCCAAAACTACGGCGTCGCGACGAAACTGTCGAACAAGGCCCTTGCGCAGTTCGTGAACGACAAAGTCAACGCCATGAAATCCTCCGGCGAGCTCGACGCTCTCGTCGCGAAATGGGGACTCAAATAACAGCCAAGCGTTAGCGCCTCCCCGGGAAACATCCCGAGGGGACGCACGCGCGGGCCTGTCCCGCGCGATTTTTTATTTTTGGATCGGAACCGACATGAAACGCGCAACTGACAACGCAAAGGACGCGAATGCTCGCGGGGCTAAACGCCCGAACGCCCTATGAACGGCCCTTTCGCAATCTTTAAATGGAAAGCCCTTTTCGTCGATTGGATCGTTTTCGCGCAGGGGCTCGGCACCACCGTTTTAGTCTCAGCCGTCGCGCTCTTTCTCGCGTTAGTGCTCGGGATCGTTTTAGGCCTTTTCGGCACGGCGACGAACCGAGGG
Source organism: Spirochaetales bacterium (assembly GCA_003246335.1). Lineage (GTDB taxonomy): Bacteria > Spirochaetota > Spirochaetia > Treponematales > Treponemataceae > Teretinema. The sequence goes on from QKAR01000114.1 coordinate 5,689, forward strand.
CTCCGAGCCATTAACCGCGTTTACGTCGAGTTCATCCAAAACACGCCGCTCGTCATCCAAGTCTTCTTTTGGTACAACGGATTGCCCTACGTCGGAGTCGTTTTGCCGACGCTCATCATCGGTTTCGCGGCCCTCTCGATCTATACCGGCGCCTACGTCGCCGAAGTCGTTCGCGCGGGCGTGCAGGCCATACCGCGAGGACAAATCGAGGCCGCGTACTCGCAAGGATTCACCTACCCGCAGGCCATGCGCTACATCATTCTGCCCCAGGCGCTGAAAATCATGCTGCCGCCGCTCACGAACGTCGCGGTAAACCTCATAAAAAACAGCTCGGTACTCGCGATCGTCGCCGGCGGAGACCTTATGTATCACACGGATTCCTGGTCAAGCGGAAATCTCTTTTACGGACCCGCCTACGTCGTGACGGGATTACTCTACTTCGCGATGTGCTATCCCCTCACCCGTCTCGCTAAAAGCCTCGAATCTCGCGTATCCGAGGACGCAGTTCGGAAAGGGGGCAAAAAATGATCTCGACGGTGCTTACGCCCTCAAACATAAAGTTTCTCCTCTCTGGCTTGGGAACGACGCTCTATATCGCGCTGGTCTCCATCGCGTTCAGCATCGTTTTCGGCATACTGCTCGCCCTCGCGAAAGACGGCCATCACCGCGTTTTGCGCAGATTCAGCATCATGTACATCGATTTTTTCCGCAATATACCCAACTTGCTGGTTATTCTCGCGATGCGTTTCATCGTGCCGATGAAGGCGGTCGATACCGGTATTTTGTCGATTACGCTATTTACCTCGGCGGTCATCGCGGAAATCATCCGCGGAGGGCTTAACTCGGTCAAGAAAGGCCAGTACGAAGCGGCGTATTCTCAGGGTTTTTCAAGGACCAAAACGCTTCTGTACATCGTTTTGCCCCAGGCGATACGCAATATGCTGCCGACGCTCCTTTCGCAGTTCATCACGGTGATTAAGGACACGTCTTTTCTCTGGGCAGTCGGCATCGAGGAGCTCACGGGAAAAGGCATGATAATCATGGGCAGTTTCGCGACCGGATCGCAAATATTCATGCTGTTCGCGGTATTGATGCTCACGTATTTCACGGTCAATTTCCTGCTCTCGCTGCTCATCCGAACGCAAAAAAGCAAATATTGAAATTTCCTCGCCGCCGGAATTCACCGACGGCAAAAATAAGCTATTATAAAATCAACCGCATTGCAAAAAGTGACTAAAAAACTACGCGTAACGGGAATTCGGTACGCATTGGAGCGGTAATGAACGTACGGCTTATTAATCCTTTTCTGTCGGCGACGATGGGCGTTTTTGAGCAGACTTTTCAGTTGGGCGCGACGCCCGGCGATGTGTATTTGGACGAACGCGCGTATACGCATCGATGGGATATCTCCGCGGTCATGGTCTTAACCGGGAACGCGATCGGGGTCGTCGCGATCAGGCTTACCCGCGTGCTCGCGGATAAGCTCTTGGGACGATCCGGGGTTACGTGGGAAAACCAGGAAGAACGGGAAAAACTCGTCAACGGTATGGTCGGAGAGCTCGTGAACGTCATCGCTGCGCAGGCTTCTAACCATCTCGAAGAGTATAAAATCGAGATATCGGTGCCAATCGTCGTGCAAGGAATCAATCACACGATCTCATGGCCCGACAAGCAACCGATCGTCGCGATACCTTTCTCGACGACGGTTGGGCCGTTTGTCGTGAACGTCAGCCTCTTTGAATTGCCTCGGGCCTACCGAAAGTAGGCCCGAGGCGTCATTTCACCTGGCTAAAAAGGCCCGCGATATCGGCGCGCCAAGAAGCCGCCGTTTCGCGGTTTTCCCATTCGATCGTCCTGACGATCCGGAATTTGCGGGTATCGGAAGGATTCTCGAAAACCACGACGGCAAAACGACCATGACCGATGTAGGCGAGTTTTTCGCTCGCCGCGAGGTTTTCAGCGCCTTGCAGGAAACTCAGCACGCAATCGAAATGCACCGGGGCTCCGCCCTCGCGGTCCGCGAGCGCGGACGTTATATCCTGGATTGGCTGCCCGCAACGGGGGCACGTCGGCGTCGGGAGTTTTGGCAACGGAATTTGCTCTTCCCGGCGCTCGCGGCGATTTTCCTTTTGCTGGTCCCTGCGACCGCCGGAAGCGTCGCGCGCGGGGCCGGAAGTTTGCCGCTGATCGCGTGTCCGGGCTTGATCCCCGGAACGTCCGCCCTGGTTCGCGTTCGCGCCGTTCCCGCCGCCGCGTCTCCTTCTATGTCGTTCTTTTTTTCGGGGATTATCGGTAAACTCGCTCATGAAATACGTCCTTACCCTCAATGATTTTATTGCTCAAAATGAGCGCGATTCTCTGGATGGCGCCCTGAACGTATCCTTCATCCTTTATTTTTTCCTTCAGCTCAAGGATTCGGGGATTTTCAGTCGCGATCTTTTTGGTCATTATACACGCTCCGAGAAGGCATCTTTGAGGTGACGCACGACTGAATTAACCAGCACGACGTCAAACCGAACATACATACCATTATATTGTCGATGCGTGTCGAGGAAACATTTAGCCGTTTCCACGATTCTTTTCCTCTTCGTCCGCCCGATCGCGCGCTCGAGGTCGAGCGCGTCGCCGTTTGGCCAAGTTTTAACCTCAATGAACACCAGAGTATCGGTTTCTATGGCGATTATATCAATTTCGCCCGATCTTGTCCGCCAATTTCGCGCGATGACGAGCCATCCTTCCGCCGCCAACTTCGCCGCGACGAGCGATTCCCCGTCGCGACCGACGCGCGAGTGATCACTCAATCTTTTGGTATTCCGACGGGTCGATGGCCCGCGCGATGAAAAGGTTCCGATTCGCGATCAAGTCGATGAGCTCGCCCTCGTTATTCGTGTACGGCTTCGCGAACTCGTCGATCAATACGCGAATGACGGGACGTAGCGGCGCTTCCTTGTGGCTCTCCACAACGCGCGCGATGACGGAATTATTCATGAGTACGATGGATCCGATGGGATAAATTCCCATGCTTTGAATCATTGCCTTTATGATATCCGGGTCAAAGCGGCGCGAGTTGTCGGAAAGGAGGTTTTTCATGGCCTGATAGCCAACCATCGAGTTACGCCACGCCTTAGGCGAAACCATCGCCTCGAACGCGTCCGCGACGGAAATAATGCGCGCGCCGACGTCAATCGCCGAGCCCACTAAGCGGCCGGGATAGCCGGTACCGTCCCAGCGCTCGTGATGCTGCGCCGCGGCCTTTCCCACCTCGTCGGCGTACAACAGGTCGTTCACGATGAGCTTATACCCGTAAAACGTATGAGAGCGCATCGTTTGCGTCTCGGCGTCGTCAAGCTTACCCTCTTTATTGACGATTGCCTCTGGGACGCGCAGCATCCCGACGTCATGGAGGAGGGCTCCGGTGGCGACTTGCAGCAATCGATGGCGGGGAAGGTCCATGTGTGACCCGATGATGATCGACAATATGGCGGTGTTTATGGAGCTTTTCGCCAAATCCATATCGCGAATGTCCCCGCCGAGGATGAAACCGACCATCTCGGAACGTTCGGCCTGTATCGCTGAAAAAAGATCCGTAACGATTTTATCGATGCCACGCGTACGGATTTCCTCTTGGTTACGGATATCCGAAAAAATTGCGTGGAGCGCGGAAACGAGTTCGCGATACGACTTATAAAGCGTATCAACGCCCAAGACTGAAGGGAGCTTAAGGATTTGCTCGGAGGTGTACGCGAAGGCATCGAGGGAAGGGCTTTCTTCAGCGACTTCGGCGACGGCGCTAGGAGAAGAAGTCCGGGTAGCGGGAGTGGCGTGAGACGGTTCCTTTCCTTGCTCGCCCCGCCCCGACGGACGAGACGAGCCGGTACGCTCGCCCTCTTCTTCGTCGCCGCCGATATCCTCGAGGTCCTCAAGTTCCTCGATGGCGTCGGGTGAATCAGCCAAAACCTCCCCCTCAGAGAGAATCCTTCCGGCGGTAAGCACGTAAGAAACTTTCCATCGATCGAGGGCCTTCAGCTCCCGTTGCTTGATGGAAACCCCGGAGGAAACCAGCATGTTTTCCCCGTCGTCGAAGAATACCGGCGCCGAAAACCTCATCCCCTCGACGATTTCGTTTCGATAGACTTTTTTTAGCATGATAAACCTCGTCCAAACTTTATTAAAATGTATTCTCAGCAAGACCCTTTTCAAGAAAGGCGAAAATGGCCGCGACGGCCTCCCAAGTCTCGTACGGCACGCAGGTTCCGACGTCGACGACGGACAAAGTTTCCGATAAAAGCGGATCGTCAACGATGGGGATACCGCATGATTGGGCGATTTCGAGCATGCGCTCCGCGAGCGCGTCTTTGCCTCGGGCAATCACGACCGGCGCAGACTCATTTCCCGACCACGCAAGCGCCACTGTTTTTTTCGCCATTACGCTTCCACGTCAATGCCGCGCAAAACGCCGCCCGAATCTAAACCGGGTGAACGCCACGAAACGTCGAAAATACCCGCGCGAGAAAGAACGCCCCTCAAATATACTACAAATTCTCCAAAATTGATAGGACTAAACGGCGGTGACGCCGTAAACGAACAGGACTCGCCGACAACGGTAAATTCCCAGGCGCGATCGCCGGTAAGGGCCGTAACCCGCGTTTCGACCGTCGCCATTCGGGATTGATCCACGAGAAAGCGAACCGAACCGGAGCAGAGTCGAGAACCGAAATGGCGAGAAAAGGGAACGACGATCCAATGAAGGTCTTGTCCCATTTTTCGATTCACGTGCGCGCAAAAATCCGCGTCAGAGCCCCGCTCGCCTTCCGAATCCGATTCGCTCGGAGAAACCGCGCGGCGGCCTTCAAAGAGACTCACGAGTCGCGCGACGGTATCTTCGGTAACCTCAATACCGCGCTCGGACAAAATGGCCGCAGCCTCGGCGGCGCGCCGTTCCTTCCCCGGAAATTTGCCCGCGATTCGATCGAGATTACCAATAATTCGAGTATCGAGTTTCATGCCGATTTGGCTAAAAAAAGACACGAGAAATGACGTAACCTCGGTTTTAGGCAGATTGAGAAAGAAGAACGCGTCTAGCGGGTCTCGGGAGATAACCGGCAACCGAAGGGGCTCAAGGACTATCGACCCTTCGACGTAAGACACACGCGCGTCAAAAACTGAGCCAGGGCGATATTCGCCGAGGCCGGCGGCGACGAGTGTTCGATTGGCCGCTCGGATTATCACGGTGCCGTTGGGCCGAAGAGAAACGACGCTTACCCGAACGACGGAACGGTCGGGTAAGTCGGCCGTAAGCCCGCGCGTCGCGCGAGTGGAAAGAAAGACGCCTCGGGACCCGTTTGTGGTATCGGCTCGAATCATCGTTTTCCCCAAATTGAAAACAGCGCAAAAGCGCGATTTTTCCCTAAAAAAAAACCGGACCTCTCGGTCCGGTCATCCTTGAAACGGAAATTATTTGTCCGCTTTTTTGGTGATAAGCGTCTTGATCTTCGCCGCCTTACCGATCTTCTCGCGGATATAATAGAGTTTAGCGCGGCGGACTTTACCGGGGCGAACGAGCTCTATCGAGTCGATTCGGGGTGAGTGGAGCGGAAATACGCGCTCGACGCCGACGCCGTAGGAGTTCTTGCGAACGGTAAAAGTACGGCCGATTCCTGCGTTTTTAAAGCAGATAACTAAGCCTTCGTATACCTGGATGCGCTCGTTTTTTCCTTCAACGATCTTAAAATTCACCTTAACGGTATCGCCGACCTTGAAATCCGCGATCTCGGCCTTTTTCTGTCCTTCTTCGATCTTGCTAATCAGATCCATTCCCATTTTCGATCTCCTTGATGATTCGCTCGGCTTCTTTGGAAAGTCGCCCGGAATCCCGAACCCCTTGCATAAGGTCCGGCCTAACCCTGATCGTCTTCTCGATGCGTTTCCGCAGACGCCAGCGTCGAATGTTTTCGTGATGCCCCGAAAGGAGCACCTCCGGGACGCTCACGCCCCGGAAAATTTCAGGCCTCGTGTACTGAGGATACTCAAGGAAACCATCGGAGAAACTTTCGTCGTCCAACGACTCGCTTGAAATAACGCCTTCGATAAGCCGATACACCGCGTCGATAATTACCGTCGCGGCGAGCTCTCCCGACGACATCACGTAGTCGCCGATGGAAATCTCATCGTCGACGTACGCGTCGATTACGCGCTGGTCGATACCCTCATACCTTCCGCAAACGAATACGAGTTCGTTTTCCCGCGAAAGTTCCTCGGCAAGCTTTTGCGTCAAAGGCGTACCGGAAGGCGTCACGTAAATGACGCGCTTTCGATTTTCATCCTGACGAGAGCCGCTCGCCGCGTCCAAATCTCCCGATTCGCCCGCGAAACAACCGGGTTTCGGCGAAACGCCGACCGATTCAAGCGCGAGGGAAAGCGGTTCAGGGAGCATGAGCATACCGGGTACATGCTTATCGTTAACCGCGCCGTAGGGTTTGTCGTCGCAGGATCGGTGTTTATTAAACGCGAAATCCCGGACGTTCACGAGATCGTAGGCAATAATTCCCCGCTGTACCGCCTTCGCCATGATCGAACTCTCGAAAAAAGCGCGCGGTATTTCGGGAAACAAGGTCAGCACATGGAATATCATGGAAAACTATTCCAGAATCCAGCGGTGCATGAGCTCAACGGTTTTGTTCTTTACGTCGACTGCGCCGACGAATTCCTTTCGGAACGGAACATACCGCGTATTTCCCCGCCCAAGGGGCGGTTCGGAGCCATCGGATAGGGTAACTTCGAGTAAGTCGCCCGCCCCGCCTTCCATTACGCCCGTGATTACACCCACTACGGTTCCTTGATACACAAGGACACACTGACAAAGATCACTGACATAGGCTTCGCCCGGTGAGAGCGGACAGGCCATGTCGCGCGAAACGAGGAGTTCGGCGCCGGAAAGCGCCTTAGCGCGCTCAGGCGAGTCTATTCCCCGAAACTTAATGAGTAGGCCGCGGTCTATTTCCTCAAGGGATTCGATTTCGAATTCCCTTACGTCTTCAGACCCAGCCATTCGCAGATAGACGCTATCCAAACGCGCGATATGCGACGTTTCCCCGGAAGCGCTCTCTACTTTCACAAATCCGTCCAACCCATGGGAAGAACGAACGAAACCGGTGACCAACAAATCCATCAGTCAAGAATTTCCAAAGAAACCCTTTTTCCTGACTTTCCGGAAGAGGCGCTCAGAACCGTGCGCATCGCCTTCGCGATACGGCCGTATTTTCCGATTACCTTTCCGATATCCGCGGGCGCGACACGGAGCTCGAGAATCGTGGCTTTTTCGCCCTCGACCTCACTAACCGTTACCGCACCGGGATCGTCGACCAACGATTTAGCGATATATTCAACCAAATCTTTTTCCACGCTCGGTGCCTCTCCCGCGAATTACAGGGAGAAATTCTTTTTATTAAAAAGACCGCGCACGGTATCCGACGGAACAGCGCCCTTATCGAGCCAGCTGCGAACTTTGTCGGCATCGAAGGAAATCTGCTTATCCTCGGCCTCGATCGGATGATACACGCCCAATTCCTCTATCGTGCGACCATCGCGCGGCACGCGTGAATCCTGAACGACGATACGATAGTACGGTCGACCCTTGCTTCCGAATTTTTTCAGTCTAATCTTAACGCTCACTGTCTATCCTCCTGGGAACATTCGCCCATAAAATCATGATTGCATACGAACTAACGTTATACCTGAAAAGCGAAAAACCGTCAATACAACGACATATACGGCATAAAATAGGGGAAAAAACATCTATACAACTCAAGTTTTTACTATCATAATACTTATATGACACGACGCCGAGCGAAACAACCCAAATTCATCGTCGTAAACGACCGAAAGCCTGTCTGGAAACCAAGCTTAAAAATAGCGATTATTTATGCGCTTATCGGGTTTTGCTGGATTTTTTTCTCGGATAATCTCGCGGAATTTTTGGTCAAAGACCGCCATATACTCCTTCAACTCAACGTATTTAAGGGCTCCGTATACGTTATTCTGAGCGCCTTCATCATTTATTTCTTGATATCCCGCGCGTTCGCGAAGCTCAGCGACAACGAGCAAGTCATAAACGAAAATCAGCGGGAACTCAAAGCGCTCCTCTATTATGACCATTTAACCGGCCTATTCAACCGTCGAAAACTTATCGAGCGGCTTCCCGATTACCTGCATGACGGAACGACGCAAGGTAAGGCGCTATTATATCTCGACATCGATAACATCAAGCTCATTAACGATACCATGGGGCATTTAACCGGAGACGGCCTGATCGCCACGACCGCAAAAAAGCTTTCGTCGATACTGAGCGCGCCGGAGGAAGTGTATCGACTCGGCGGGGACGAATTCATCATTCTCATGAAGTTCGCCAATGTCTTGGACGTCGAGCGGAAAGCCGAAACCCTACTCTCGCTTTTCGACGCGCCCGTCTCGGTCGACGGCGCCCTCATCCACACGACCGTCAGCGTCGGAATCGCGCTTTACCCGCGACATTGCGAAGAGCCCGGCGAATTGCTGAAATTCGCCGACGTCGCCATGTATCGCTCGAAGCGGAACGGAAAAAATCAGGCTATCATTTATGATCCGAACATGATGAACGAAATCAACGAGCGCATGAGCATCGGCGAATACCTGCATGACGCGCTTGAACGGAACGAACTGGAGGTATTTTATCAGCCGCAATTATGCGTCAATTCGCGGCAAATCGAGGGTTTTGAGGCGCTACTCCGGTGGAACAATCATTTTTTAGGGAAAGTCTCTCCCGATAAATTCATTTCCGTCGCGGAAGAAACCCATCTCATCATACCGATCGGCGAGTGGATTTTGCGAGAATCGTGCGCTTTCCTCAAGAAAATGCACGACGCGGGCTTCGTCGACCTGTCGGTTTCCGTGAACATTTCGATGATCCAGCTTCTCCAGGACGATTTCGTCGATTCAATTATGCTCGCCATAGAGGAAACGAACATTAACCCTGAAAAGCTCAAGCTCGAAATTACCGAATCCATATTGATGGAGTCCTGGACCATGATTCGGGCGAAACTTGAGAGACTTCGCGGAAAAGGCGTCGGCATCGCCCTCGACGACTTCGGAAAGGGCTATTCTTCGCTCAGCTACCTGGAACGGCTCCCGATCACCATATTGAAAATCGACAAAATTTTCGTCGATGGCATCCACGAGACGAATAACGACGCGACGTTGATGGGAAATATCGTGCAAATCGGAAAAAAACTCGGACTGCAGGTCATCGCCGAGGGCGTCGAGACGGCCGCGCAAATGCGATATCTCTCCGCGCAAAACTGCGACTCGATTCAGGGATGGTTCTACAGCAAAGCGCTGTGCAAGGCCGAGGCCGAAAAACTCGCGCGCGAGAATCTCTCGAAAGATTAGAGACAACGGGCCGTTCGTTAGCCGAGGAATCGCGGACCGCGAGTTTTACTCGGAAAATCGCCGCAAAAAAGCGCGCGTCCGCTCGTTTTTCGGGTTCGTTATCAGGTCGGCGCTCCCTTCCTCGACAATAACCCCGGCATCCATGAAAATAACCCGATCGGCGACGTCTCGAGCGAACGCCATTTCATGCGTTACGATGACCATCGTCATATTCTCGCTCGCCAGGCCTCGTATGACTTTCAGGATTTCCCCGGTGAGTTCCGGATCAAGCGCGCTCGTCGGTTCGTCGAAAAAAATGACTTCCGGGTCGAGCGCGAGCGCGCGGGCGATCGAAACGCGTTGTTGCTGTCCGCCAGACAGCTCAAATGGGTAAGAATCGGCCTTCGCGGAAAGGCCCATTTTCTCGAGGAGCGCGCGAGCCCTCGTTTCCGATTCGGCTTTCGAGCGCTTTAGTACGCGGATTTGCGCCTCGGTGACGTTTCGAAGCACGGAAAAATGGGGAAACAGGTTAAAATTCTGGAAGACGAGGCCAACTTTCAGGCAAATCGATCGGAGGACATCGGGTTCCGCGTACACGCCGTTTTCCACCATGCACTGATCTGAAATTTTTATCGTTCCGCCGTCGACGGTTTCAAGGTGATTAATCGCGCGCAAGAGCGTCGATTTTCCCGAACCGGACGGTCCGATAACGGCCAAAACCTCGCCGCGATGCACCGAAAACGAGATGTCCTTAATAACTTCAAGAGCCCCAAAAGACTTAGAAAGGCGTTCAACCGCGATGACTTCCATGCGCTGGCTCCCCTACCCGCGATCAGCGGTAATACGAGAGTTTTCTCTCGAAGAAATCGAAACAGGCCGAAACGACCCAGTTCATGACGAAATAAAACACGCCCGCGAGAAATATCGGCATCGTCGAAAAATCGCGGGACGAGGCGTTTTGCGCGAACCGAAACAATTCGGCTACCCCAAGGGTAGAGGCGAGCGCGGTATCTTTTACGAGGGTTATGACCTCGTTCGCGGTCGCGGGCACGATGCGCTTAACGACCTGGGGCAGGACAATCCTGAAAAAAGTCTGGCCTTTCGTGAAACCGAGGACTTTCGCCGCCTCGTATTGTCCTTTCGGAATGGACTCGATGCCGCCTCGATAAATCTCGGCGAAGTACGCCGCGTAATTTATAACGAAGGCGATGATGACCGCGAGAAAACGGTCGTAGCGAATGCCGATCTGGTAGAGAAATCGAGCGGGAACGAAATAAACAAAAATGAGTTGAAGGATGAGGGGAGTTCCGCGCATGACGAGCAAGTACGCGTTAACGGTTCCCCGCACGGCGCGGTTGGCCGACATACGGCCGAACGCGATCGGCAAGGCGAGCGGCAGGGAAAAAAGCAGGGTGAGAAAGAAAACCTCAAGCGAAACGAGCGAGCCATGCAGCATCGCTTCCAGCATTTTAGCCATTGCGCGCTCCCGAACGCCCGCCGGGGAAAAACCGCCGACGGGTTACGTGTATTATTGATTACTTTCCGACGATCGAAATATCGGAGCCGAACCACTTCGTCGAAATGGTCGCGATAGTTCCGTCAGCGGCCATCGCCTCGAGGGTTTCCTCGACTTTGGCGGCGAGGGCGAGATCGGCCTTGCGGAAGCCAACGCCATAATTTTCGGGCGCGAGCGATTCCTCAATTACCGCGAACGGCTTTCCCGACTGGGCGATGCTATAGTTCGCCACGACGAGATCCATGACGACGCCGTCGATTCCCTTAACGTCGAGGTCCATCAGGGCGGTCAGATTGTCCTTGTACTCCACGACGTTCTTGAGGCTCGCCTTAAAATCGGCGGACGCGTCGAGGGCGTCGGCGGCGGAAGAACCGGCCTGGAGGCCGATCGTCTTGCCGGAGAGGTCCGCGAGGGCCTTATAGCCCGAGTCGGCGCGAACGACGACGACCTGCGCGTTCTTCAGATAGGGTTTCGTGAAGGTCAGCGCGGCTTCGCGCTCCGGCGTAATCGTGAATCCGTTCCAAATGCAGTCGATTTTGCCGGTGTTGAGCTCCTGCTCTTTGGCGTTCCAGTCGATCGGCTGACACACGAGCTCGACGCCCATGCGCTTCGTTACCTCTTTCGCGAGGTCGACGTCATAACCGACGATCTCATTGTTTTCGTCGGTAAAGCCCATCGGCGGGAAGGAAGCGTCGAGACCGAGCACGAACGTCTTCTTGTCCATAATCGCCTTGAGCGAATTATCCGCGGCCGTCGTTTCTTTTTTTGAGCACGAGACGAGCGCGAGGGCCGCAAGCGCGAGGCAAACGGCAATACTAGTGATTTTTTTCATCGAAAAAATCCTCCAATCGCGAAATAATACCTGATTTTCATTTTTTAGTAAACGATTGCGAAGAATCGTTATCGCCGCTGGAGTTTGCGGCTACGCGCCGCGCGCTGAAAAAAAAGCAGGGCGCTCTATCGTCCCGTCGAACCTCGCAACGCGGTCGCCAATTCTTTCCAAACGAGTTTATCGGCCTCGGAAAGCGAGGCGAAATCGGCCTGGCGACCCCAGGCCGAAAAATCGATAAAGCGCTTGGCGCGTTCCAATAACGATTCAAAGCTTTCGAGCTGGAATTTCTCTAGCCAAGTCGGCACTTTCTTCGCCACGGAAAGGAGTTTTTGATAATGCGGAACGCATAGGCCGTCCGAACCGGTAAAAAAAGCGATAAACTCCGGATCAGACGTTTCCGCGATACATCCCAAAAACTCGCGCTCCACCCGATCGGTTTCGACGCAGGCCGGGCATTCGCCTTTCGGGGGGCGATTTTTTTTGCGAGAAAGGTTTGGCAGTCGGTCGGCGAGAATATCGGCTCCGAGAATGGCGACCGCGAGCCCATCGCGAAACGAATCGAGATGGCGCGCGTGAAACGGGCAAAAGCCACCCGCCTCGCGGTATTTCGCGCGAAAACCGCGATCGGAAACGTGCTCAAACAGCATATTGTCGATATAACGGTCGGCGCGCTCGGAAACGATCCCGCATACGGGACAACCGGGGTTCGCGCACGCTTTTTCGAGCGCGAACCAATTGACGTGTTTTTCGGCGGACACAGCCTGAACCTTACAGGGAATAATCGACGACCGCGCGGCTCGTGCGGACTTTCGTGACGTATTCGCTCACTTTAACGTGATTCGGGTTAACGGCGTACAGATCGAGATCGTCCTTGGAGTCAAACTCGGTAATGAGCACCATATCGAACGACATGGCCGACGAAAACTCGTTAATGCCGACCTCGAGACGTCGAATGTACGGAATGACGGCGGGAAGCGCCTCAAGCCGCTCTTTGACGATTTTGCAATTTTCCGCCTTCGTCTTCCCCTCAGCCTCGTCCTTGAATTGCCACATAACTACATGCCGGATCATTTGATGCCTCCCAATGCGTTCTTAATTTTTAAGTATATCATTTTGACGAGAACGGTACAGCGATACGGCGAAAAAAAAAGCCGAACCGCGCGAGCGATTCGGCCTAGCACTCGAAAAAGCGATTCGCGTTACTCGGTTTTCAGCGCGTATTTACCATACCCGGTGTCGAGAAGGCCGAGGAAAGTAATTCCGGAGGGAAGCGCGTCGGCGCCGAGCGGCGAGGTTTGGAAGACGACGGGGCCGGCGGCCTTGAACGGCGCGAGCGACCAGTTGTCGTCGGCCTTCGGATCGATCTTTCCACGGGAGGCGATGTACTTCAGGATAACCTGACGGCTCTCGTCGGGAGAGGAAAGAATGATCTTGCCCGGGTTGACGTTCGGGAAGTTTCCGCCGCCGCCCGCGCGATAGTTGTTCGTCACGACGACGAATTCCTGCTTGGGATCGATCGGCGCGCCATTATACGAAAGGCCGACGATACGCTCAGAAGCCGCGTCGGCGATCGTACCGTCGGTGTTGTAACGGGCTTTTTTGGTCACGTCAATCTGATAGGTCACCCCATCGATCACGTCATAGTTGTACGTCGGGAACTTGTCGTTGATGAGGTCCTGCTCGGCCGTTGCCGTCGGATCGATGCGGTTGAACTGGCCGGCGCTCATTTCGAGCCATTCCTTAACATCCGCGCCGGTGACTTTAATGATGGTCACGGTGTTCGCGTAGACATAGAGGTCGGCCATGTTCTTGACGGCCAAAGGACCGGCGGGAACGTTCGTGTAGTATTTCGGGCCTTGGCGACCGCCGGCCTTAAACGGGGCGGCGGCGGACAGGATCGGGAGGCCCGCGTTCGCCGTGCCCTTCAGCGCGGTTTTCGCGTACCAAGACTGCGCTTCGTTGATGATCTGCACGGAATACTGATCGCGCTCAAGCGCGAAGAAGCTCGTCAGCGGCGCGGTTACCTCGCCCGCGGAGGGGCCGCCGGTGCTCGCGTCGGCGACGATCGGCGCGCGGATATAGGCGAGCGTCTTCTCGTTCGCGTCCTTCAGGATGTTGACGAGCTCGGGAATCGCCTCATAGTTGCTCTTTTTCGCCGCTGCGTCCCAAACCGGCAAAAGTTTCGTTTGCGCGTCGACGCGCGTCCATTTGCCGTTTTTAAGCTCGACGGTCAAGTCGATCTCCGCAATATTGTCCGCGAAGCTGTTCGGCATGACGAAGGGAATGCCGTTGATCAAGCCTTTATCGAGATCGACGCCGGGAAGCGAGGCGAACGCCTTGCTCGGGAATTTCATGTGCGCGTGACCGGTCACGACGGCGTCGACGCCGGGGATATCGGCGAGATAGGCGCCGGCGTTTTCCTCGCCGCCCTTGCGCGGGAAGGCGGACATGCCGGTATGAGCGAGAAGAACGACGATGTCGGCGCCTTTTTTCTTCATTTCGGGCACGTATTTCGCGGCCGCGTCGTAGATGTCGACGGTCGAGACTTTTCCGGCGAGGTTTGCGTTGTCCCACTGAATGATCTGGGGAGGCGCGAAGCCGGTAACGCCGACTTTGATTACGCGTTCTTTTCCGTCGCGATCCTTGACCGTTTTCTTAATGATGACGTACGGGGTGAAGTACGGTTTCAACGACTTGCCCTTCACGACGTTCGCGTTCACCACGGGGAACTTCGCCCCGGAGATAACCGCGTTGAGATACGGAAGGCCAAAGTTGAACTCGTGGTTGCCGAGCGTCATCGCGTCGTATCCGGCGGCGTTTAAGAGCGTCATGATCGGGCTCGGGTTTTTCTTCGTCGGGAGCGTCTGCGCGAGCACTTCGCCCATGGGGTTGCCCTGGATGAGGTCGCCGTCATCGAACAGAAGAACGTTTTCTCCCGCGGCGCGGGCGGCGTATACCGGGGCAAGGGCCTTCACGAGACCGTATTGCTCGTTCGGGGTGTCCGTAAAGTAATCGTAGGGCAAATAGTTGTTATGCACGTCCGAGGTCGCGAATATCTTGATGTCCGCGGTCTGGGCGAAACAGGCGGTCGCGGCGGCCAAAAAGGCGACGGCGACGAAAAGCATCCGTTTCATCATCATGAGTCCTCCATAAAAATCTTTTACTACGGCAGTCGCGAGTATTATATGTTTTTTATTTTAAAAGTCGATGAGTTCGCAAAAAAAACCGCCGGCAAAAGAATATCGCCGGCGGATTGAACAGTTGATGCATTGGAGAATTTCGCGTAACGCGAAATTCTCCAGAAGAAATAAGGCAAAGCCTTATTTCTTCATCGCTTCCGAAATCGCGACCGCGACCGAAACGGAGGCGCCAACCATCGGGTTGTTGCCCATACCGATGAGGCCCATCATCTCGACGTGGGCGGGAACCGAGGAGGAACCCGCGAACTGCGCGTCGGAGTGCATGCGGCCCATGGTGTCGGTCATGCCGTAGGAAGCGGGACCGGCGGCCATGTTATCGGGATGGAGGGTTCGGCCCGTACCGCCGCCGGAGGCGACTGAGAAGTACTTCTTGCCCTGGTCGACGGTTTCCTTTTTGTAGGTACCGGCGACGGGATGCTGGAAGCGGGTCGGGTTGGTGGAGTTTCCGGTGATGGAAACGTCGACGCCTTCCTTCCACATGATCGCGACGCCTTCGCGGACGTCGTCGGCGCCGTAGCAGCGGACGGCGGCCTTTTCGCCTTCGGAGTACTTATACTCTTTGACGACCTTGAGCTCGCTCGTATAATAGTCGAATTGGGTCTGCACGTAGGTGAAGCCGTTGATGCGGCTGATGATCTGCGCGGCGTCCTTTCCGAGTCCGTTCAGGCACACCTTGAGCGGGGTCTTGCGGGCGCGGTTGGCGCTGCGCGCGATACCGATGGCGCCTTCGGCTGCGGCGAAGGATTCGTGACCGGCGAGGAAGCAGAAGCACTTCGTCTCGTCGGAGAGAAGCATCGCGGCGAGGTTACCGTGACCGAGGCCGACTTTGCGGTCGTCCGCGACGGAACCGGGGATGCAGAACGCCTGGAGGCCCTCGCCGAGGGTCTTGGCGATGGAGTACGCGTCCTTTTCGCCCTTCTTGATCGCGATCGCGGCGCCCACGATGTAGGCCCACTTCGCGTTCTCGAAGCAGATCGGCTGGATTTTCGCGACGAGGTCGCCGACGTCGACGCCTTTCGCGAGACAAATGTCGCGGCATTCCTCGACGGAGTTAATGCCGTATTTTTTCAGAACGGGAAGAATCTGGTTGATTCTGCGCTCGTAGCTTTCAAACAATGCCATGGTTTTTCCCTCCCCTTACTCGTGCCGCGGGTCGATTTGCTTGGCGGCTTCGGCGAAGCGTCCGTATGAACCCTTAGCCTTCGCGAGCGCCTCGTTGGCGTCGGTGCCCTTCTTGATCGCGTCCATCATTTTTCCGAGGTTTACGAATTCGTAACCGATGATCGCGCCTTCTTTGTCGACGCCGATGCGGGTAACGTAGCCTTCGGCGAGCTCGAGGTAGCGGGGTCCTTTCGCCTTGGTGGCGAACATGGTTCCAACCTGGCTGCGGAGGCCCTTACCGAGGTCTTCGAGGGACGCGCCGACGACGAGACCGCCCTCGGAGAAGGCGGACTGGCTGCGGCCGTAAATGATCTGGAGGAAAAGCTCGCGCATCGCGGTGTTAATCGCGTCGCAAACGAGGTCGGTATTCATCGCCTCAATGATGGTCTTTCCGATAAGGATCTCGGAAGCCATGGCGGCGGAATGGGTCATACCGGAGCAGCCGAGCGTCTCGACCAGGGCTTCCTCAATGATGCCTTCCTTAATGTTGAGGGTGAGTTTGCAGGCGCCCTGCTGGGGAGCGCACCAACCCACGCCGTGGGTGAAACCGGAAATGTCCTTGACTTCCTTCGCCTGCACCCATTTTCCTTCTTCCGGAATCGGGGCCGGGCCGTGGTAAGCGGCCTTGGCGAGGGGACACATGTGTTCGACTTCTGCCGAATAAACCATATCAGTCTCCTTAAAAAGAGTTTGAAAACCGTGTTAGGGTCAGCTTTTGGGGAATTGTATAAAAAAAGGGAGATAAAATCTAGGGGGAACGTCGCTTATCGGCTATGCCCAATCGATGGCGATGACGCAGCGGTCTTCCCCTTCGGAGAATATCGTATGCGTCGAACGGTTCCCATCCGCGGAGGTAATTACCTCCGCTTGCGCGCCCGGCGCGAGTTCCTTGCGATACTGGGCCGAAAACGTCCTCGGCGAGCGGCCGAGCGAGAAATCGTGCGGAAGGGAATCGACGGCCCAATTGAGGTAGCTCACGTTATTGACGTGGCCGTTCGTGTCGATGTCGGATGCGGAGCCGCAAACGGCGCGACGCGAAGGAGCTGCCGAGGCTATCGGGAGCACGTCGGGAATGGCGACGAAATCGGCGTCGAGGACCGACTCTGGGGAAAAACCCGAAACTATCGAGTCGGGGACGCGAACCGGACGGCGCCGCTCGGTATCGATGAAAACCCAATTCGACCGCCCCTCGGCGAGCAGGACTCCGTCGGCCGAGACGAGCGAAAAAACGCGATCGGCGAGGAAGCGCTTGAGTGCATGAACGCCCGTGGAGACCCGTACGGTTTCGCCGAACACCGGCAACGAATGAATCGTGATGGACCATTTCATCAGAAGCCACACGCAGTGGTTCTCGGCGTAATACTCGAGCCCGAAACCGCGACTGGCGCTGTGCAGGATAGCCACGTCCTCAAAGTACTTGACGAGGGACGGCAACGTAAGCCGCCGATTCGCGTCAACCTCATAATAATGAACGAAATAATCTCGTGAATATTCCATGGTGAACGCCACACTCCTGGCAAAGATGTCTTTTAAAATATCCCAAACGGGAGAAAACTAACAGACTTTCGACGTTTTTTTTTCATAATTCTCATCACGACCTCATATTTCCCCGCCATTATCCCAAGCGTGCGAAGGGAGGGAACCATGACGTTAGGAATTGCGATCAACGGAGAGGGCCGCGGTCATTTTACCCGCGCGAGGGCGCTCGCGGAAATCCTTCGAGAGCGGCACCGCATCGTTTTTTGGGTGCCGGAACATTTGAAAAGAGAGCTCGCCGCGTACTTTCCCGACGCGACGATTTACGCCATTCCCTATCTGAAATTCATCCAAAACGGTTTTTCGATCGATTACGTGCGCACGATTTCGGAAAACGCGCTGAACTTTCTTTTCCCCTTTCATATTTGCGATAAAATTCGCAAGCAACTCCAGACGGAACGCGTCGAGGCCGTGCTTTCCGATTTTGAGCCGTTCTCTTCGCGATCGGCGCGCGCGGCCGGCATTCCCGTCCTGCAGCTTAACCATCCCGGCGTCGTGACGCGGGTGAACATTTTCACGCCCGACGCGGTCGCTTCACAGTTCGTATCGCGCTACATGATGTCCTGCGCCGACCGCACCATTATTTGCTCGTTTTTCCGCGGCGACGTCGGCCCCATCATCCGCTCGGAGCTTCGCGCCCAACGCGTCAGCCGCGGAGATTATTTCGTCGTGTATATGAAGCCGATGTACCGCGACTGCCTTGAGCCGGCGCTTGAGGCTGCGGGTCGCGGGCGGTTCATGGTTTTTCCGGATTACAAGCTTGATTACGCGAAAGCCCTCGCCGGCTGCGCGGGACTCATCGCCCCGGCGGGGCATCAAAGCATTTCGGAGGCGCTCGCGCTCGGAAAGCCCGTGCTCGCGATTCCGGTCGAGGGTCAATTCGAGCAGGAACTGAACGCGCGGGAATTGAGGGAGTCGGGCTTCGGCGATTACGCGCGGGCTTCGGAAATCGGCGTCGCCCTCCCCCGCTTCATAAACGAGCTCGATCGCTTCGAGAACGCGATGGCGGCCTGCAGGATTTCGGGCGGGACCTCGCCGAGCAAGCGGTGGAAATGCGGGGACGAGACGGAACGCGCGGCCGCCCTCGTCGAAAACTTCATGAACGACGCCCACGCGCTCAACGAAACGAGGAAAAAGGCGGGCGCGTTCCAGGCGCTCTATCGGCTCGGATAACCGACTCGCGGGCGGATAGTCCTGAGATTCGATCCCGACGCATAGTAAAGGATCCGGGAGTCCATTGGCCCTTAGCGGGCTATATGCGCCCGCGGGTTTTCGCTATACTGCAAAAATGCTTTTCCCTAGAAAACGCGAGAGACCAACCGTCGCGCCCCGATCGTCGGCGCTCGCCGCGATACTCGCCCTAGTCGCGCTCGCGACGGCCTTTTCGTCGTGCTCGACGGCGGCGGGACTTTCGGGTCAACGGGAACTTGGAGTCGATCGCGTGCGTCGCGTCGAAATACTGCAGCCCGACCTTCCCGACTCGCTCGACGGATACCGCATCGCGTTCGTTTCGGACATCCACTACCACAATAATTTTTCCCGCGCGCGGCTCGATACCTTGGTCGCCGCTATAAACGAGGAACGGCCCGATTGCGCGATCGTCGGAGGGGACTTAACGCGCGCAGCGCAAGACATCGAGGGACTCTCTGACGGGCTCGCCCGCCTTGCCGCCCCGGACGGGGTGTACGCCGTATCCGGGAATCACGATTTTTATAACGACCAGGCGAAAACCTGCGCCGCCCTCCGCGGCCGGGGAATCGTCGTCCTCGACGAAGCCGGCGTCGTTACCCCGGGAGGCGTCGGCATTCTCGGCATCAATGAATTCCGCGATATTTACCCGGACCTTTCGCGCCTCTACGATACGGTGTCGACCGCGCGTTTCATCGTGCTCGCGAACCATGACCCGGATTTCGCCGAGGAAACCGATATGTCCCGGTTCGCCGCGGTACTTTCCGGCCATACCCACGGCGGGCAAATCACTATATTCGGGTGGGCGCCGGTCCTCCCTTCCGCGTACGGCCAAAAATACCGAACGGGCACCGTCTATAAGGACGGCACTCCCGTCGTCGTCTCGAACGGGGCGGGATATGGGGGAAATATTCTCCGTTTCAGATTTTGCGCGCCGTCTGATTTTCTCGTCGTGACCTTGCGAAAGCGATAATCGGGCCGACGCTAGTCCCTCACGACGAGCGCTGACCGACCCGATGAAAGATCGCGCACGCGGTCGGACAATTGCGCAAGATGCCGCTCCTCCACGCGCGCCGTAACCGAGACGCGCTCGGCGAAATCCTCGGAGACGATTTCGGCGCCGACGGCGCAAAGCTCGTTTCGCACCGGCTCGTAAATATCGTAGCCGACGTCCGCAGTCACTTGGACGCGCGCGAGGATTTCGCGGGAAGTCGCCGCCGCGACCGCCGCCTTCGCGGAATCGCCGTAGGCTTTCACGAGACCGCCGGTACCGAGCAAGGTGCCGCCGAACCAACGGGTAACCGTCAACAGCACGTCGGTAAGACCCGAGCCCTTCAGCACGTCAAGCGCGGGGCGACCGGCCGTGCCCGAGGGCTCGCCGTCGTCCGAACAGCCAAGAATGCCGCCGGTCGGGCCGACGACGAAGGCGTGCACCACGTGCGCCGCGTCGGCGTATCCGAGCTTCCGCTCCTTAATGACGGCGCGCGCCTCCTCCGCCGAGGATACCGGGCAAAGCTCCGCGAGGAATCGGGAATTTTTCACGTTGAGCTCGCTCACGACCGGGGAGAGTATTTCTTTCACGGAGCGAGCCCGGTCATTTCGACGTCATGTTGATCACGTCGGACCAATCGTCGGCAACGCCGGACTTCACGAGCTCGGCGAGTCGATCCCGGAAAATTTTCGAAGGTTCGTCCGAATGGTCGATCTCCACGCAATCCTCGAAATGCGCGAGCGATTCCGCGAATCGTTTCTCGCGGTACGCGTCGATGCCGAGGTCGAAACTCTCGACGAGGGCGACGGCCTTCTCGGTCGCCTCGGCGCGCACGGCCATGACGTTATAGAGCTGGACGGGCGTGTTGATGCCGACGACGCGGACGCGGTCGAGCTTGCGGCCAAGGAACATGCCCTCAGTCGCGTCCCAGGTCGACTCAGACGCGAGTATCCAGGTAGCATACTGTTTGTTGACGCCCTCAAGGCGCGCCGCGAGGTTCACGTCATTGCCCATAATCGTGTAATTCATCTTATTGTCGGTTCCCATGTTCCCGACGACCATCGCTCCGGTATTGACGCCGATGCGCGTGTGTATCTCCATTGGCACGTCGCCGGCCGCGCGGAACTCCTCGTTCAGCCGGTCTTCGGCCTCTTTCATGCGCACGGCCGCGAGGCAGGCTTTTTTCGCGTGATCCGGCAAATCGATCGGCGCGCCGAAAAACGACACGATCGCGTCGCCGATGTACTTATCGATAGTGCCGCGCTGCTCAAGCACGATATCGCTCATCACCGTCAGGTATTTATTGAGAATCTGAACCAAATGTTCCGGCGTGACTTTTTCGGACAGCGACGAAAAGCTCTTAATGTCGGTAAACAGCGCGGTGATGCGTTTTTCCTGGCCGCCGAGCTTCAAGGCTTCCGGGTGCGAGACGATTTGGTCCACGACGTCGGCCGAAAGGTACGTCGAGAACGCCTTGCGCAGGAAACTCTTTTCCTGCTCCGAGAAAACGAATTTCAGGATCGATATCATCACGAACGTCATGACGACGGAGAAGAGCGGAACGAAGAGCGAAACATACACGCGGAAGGCGGCGAACGCCCCGAGCACGCCGACGAAGGCGAATACCGACGCGGCGAGGCCGAACGCGATGCGTCCCGCAAGGGAGGTAATCTTGCGATTCGCGATCGCGACGATCCAGCAAAGGACGAGAGCGAGGGCCCAGGACGCCCACGACGGCAAGGGGTAAATGAACTGCCGCGTCATGATCGTGTTGTAAATATTCGCGTGGGTACCGACGTTCGGGTAACTCTTGCGAAAAGGATTAACGCCGAGATCGGTACTTCCCGTCGCGGTATTACCGAGGATGCAGAACGAGCCGGCGCCAGCGTTTTCGAGAAAGGCGATTTGCTCCCCGTAAGCCGTGAATTCCTCGCGGTATACGTCGAAGTTCTTCTTCACGCTCTCCTTGAGCTCCGCGTACTTCGCGTCTCCGGTGGCCGCGCCGACGCGGTCAAACGTATCGTAAATTTCGGTGTCGTACCCGCCGTCGAGGAATTGGCCGTAGTTCGAGAAAAACTCCTTTTTAGCCGCGAAATACCCGTCATAGTCGTCGCGCGTTCCGTCGAGCAAGCCGGTTTTCCAGGCGTCCAAATCCTTCCGAGAGGCGAGAAGCCACTGCACGGCGTCATGATAGGAAAGGTATCCCGAGGCGGTCTTTATGCCGAGAGCGTCAATCGCCGAAAGATTATCCACGAGTTTTTCCTCAAGGGCGTCCGCGCGGATGAAGGCGGTGACTGAAACGTGCCGAAAGCTCGAGTTTTCGGGATTCGACGAATCGCTGAACATTTTTTTCAGCCAGTTAATGAGAAACCGGCCATGCTCGTCGAGCGGAATTTTCAAATCTGCCCGCTTGTCGGAGGAGGGATTCTCCGGATCAAGCGCGTTCACAAGCGTGATGTGGTTACCCGAGCGCACGATTTTTTCCGGCTGAAGGATGTCGATGATCGGCGCGAACACGAGCTGGGCGACGTATTTCCCGTTATATTCCGCGAGAAGCGGGATGCGCCTGCGGACGCCGTCGGGGTCGATAACGACGTTTGGGAAGCCCGCGCCGCGAACTTTGCTCAAAAGGGGCAGGATCGCCGGCGCTATTCCCGGCTCGGTATCGGCATCCCCTTCTTGCCGGGTCAGGAGGTTTTCCGCCGGTATGAGCCGATGCGGGTCGTCCACGTTCGAAAGCATGATATGCTCATACGCGAAATCCTCGGCGGGCTTCGACTCATCGGTCGTGTTTATGCGCTGCGAATTGATCGTTAGGTACGCGTTGCCGAAAAAATGGATGGCTTGGGCGAAATAGGCGTCGTTGTCGCGAAAAATATTAGCCGTGATCGAGTCGGAAAGCGAAGCCATGTCGGAGGAAATGTAGCCGCCGAGTTCGCCGCCGACTTCACCGACATACGAGAGCGGGATATTCTTCGACTCAACCGCGTCGGTGAAATCTTTCACGTATTGCAACACCTCGTCCCGAACGCCCGAAAATTGCGCCGGAAACTCGTTTTTTACGTAGGCGCGGTTGACGCCGGTTTGGCCGGGATTCAGGTACTCAATATCGAAAACCGCGTATTTGGCGCCGGTTTCCCGCATACGGATCAGCACGTCGGCAATAACGTCGCGGCTCCAAGGCCACGCGCCGACTTCCTCGATGGCGGAATCGTCGATGTTAACCATTAATACGTCATGGCGCTCCGTTGGGGCCGGCTTTAAGGCCAAAAGCCAGTTATAGAGGCGAAACTCGACGCCTCGGCCCGCATCGCTCATCGAGAGCGCGACGAATAACGCTAAAACTACAGCGGCAACGCAGTATTCCAGGCGTTTTCGGAAAAAGTCCGCCAGATTTTTCGTTTTTTTCATCCTTTTTCGCTCCCCCAAAAACTATACTTAACTATAGGATACTATACACGGAAAGTGAACGATAGCAATGGATTCATTTTCTTTTTGTGGTATACTCAGCTAAATAAGGAGAGCGTCGATGGATCAGATAAAAAGTATTTGTACGTCGGTGTTTGCGCTCGCGCTCCTCAGCGGCGTCGCAGGCGAGACCATCAACTGGCGCATGAATCCAGGACAGCAATTCGAGGCGAAAACGACGATACAAGAGTCGATTCGCGACTTGCGAACCGTCACGGTAAAGCCAGAAACGACGGCGAGCATGACGATAGAACAGGATGTTGCCGCGTCTCGAAAGAGCACGCTTGAAAACCTCGAGGGAATCCCCAGTTTCCCCGACCGCGCGATAAGCGTGGGCGACACGTGGAATGAGGCCGCGACGGCAACGTACGACCTGAAGAAATTCGGCATCGATGAGCCATTGAAAATATCGGTTGACGTCCGATTCAAACTCCTCGGGACGACGCTCGTCAACGATCTTCCATATTACCGGATTTCCGCGGAATGGTTCCCGTTCCGAATACTCGACGCGAAAACCGCTAAACGAAGCGGCATAGCCCGCATTTCCGGCCATTCAAGCATGGATATTCTCTGGGATAATCGTTCCGGAGGCCCCAAAAAAATCGATTTGAGCGAAGAGACTCAATTCCGATTTTCCGAGAATTCCCAAATAATCCTGCAAAGGAGAACGGTGCAGGATTTTAAGACGGTCGCCGAAATCCTTCGGGAAAAGGCGATCAAGCAAATCTCCGAGCAGATCAAGGCGCAAGCGGTCGAGCACGTCGAAGTCAAGCAATCGGACGAAGGCATCGTCCTTTCGGTCGAAAACATCCAATTCGACGCGGAATCGGCGACGCTCAGCTCCACCGAAAAGGCGAAAATCGACCGAATCGGCAAACTGCTCGCGCCCTTCGCGAACCGTAAGATCAGCGTAGTCGGCCATGCTGCCTCGACGCCGGACTCGACGGAGGAGGAACTCGTGAGGCTATCGGCCGAGCGGGCGCAAGCGGTCGCGAATTACCTCGCGGAGAAAAACTTCAAGCCGAGCGACATGATCGTCGCGAGCGGCATGGGCGGCTCAAAGCCGCTCGCCTCGAACGACACCGCCGAGGGGCGAAGCAAAAACCGCCGAGTTGAAATCGTCATTCTTGACGAGGAGGCGCAACAATGAAAAAACCGATACTCGCCATTCTCGCCGCGATCGCGTTCCTGCCCGTCTACGGGCAGGAAGCCGCGGTCGTCTCTGACATCCTTTCGCGGCCGGTGGCGACCGTCATGGACATGTCCTACCTCGTCGCCAGCGCGAGCGGCGTCGATTGCACGCCGTTCGAGGCTTACGCCTTCTGCGACCAGTTCGGCGTATTTCCGCTCACGCGCCGGCCCGACGCGCCGGTGACCGTTCGGGACGCTTCATACTTTTTTATGTCGGCGTACGGATTAAAGGGCGGCATTATGTGGAACGCGCTCAAAAACCCCCGCTACGCGTGGAAGGAGCTCAAGGCGAACGGCTTTTGGAAACAAGGAACCGACCCGGGCGCGACGCTTTCGGGAAGAGACCTCGTGCGCGCAGTCGGTAAATTTTACGAGACGTGGCCGGACGCGAAGCTCCGCGTGCCTACGATGATTCAAGCGTCAGATCAAAACCGGAAAGCCTTGCTTGCCGGAGAGGAGAGCGCACAATGAAACAATGCATAAAACCGCTCGCCATCGCGATGCTTTCAATACCGCTCGCCGGAGGGCTTTTCGCCTTGGACACCGGCTTGGAACTCAGCAACGCGGTCGGCGATAAAAACACCGGCGAAGCCGATTGGTACACCGACCATAAATTGACCGGATGGCTTCGCCTGCCGCTGGGGACGGGAACCGAAAACGCGCTTTCGGTGGAAGGCAGCCTCTACGCGGCCAAGCCCGCCAACGAGACTGACCTTAACTTTTTCGCCGATCTCGACTTGTGCCGCTTAAGTCTCGTTCCGGTCGCAAAGCCCGGCTTCCGCGTCGCGCTCGACGCCGGACGAATCCCCGTAGCCGACGCCTCGGGCCTCATTCTGAACCAAACCGTCGACGGCGCGGAGGCTCACGCCTCCTTCAAGGCGGCCAATATCGATTTCCTCGCCGGCTACACGGGCCTGCAAAACGCCCAAAAAGACGGAGCACTGATGACGACGGACGATTTCGCCGATTCCGACGCGACTGATATTTATCCGCTCGGGTCAAGCAGAATTCTCGGTAAGGCGACCGCGCAATTCCCGCAGCTCATTAAGACGAATGACCTCATCGTCCAGGCGGTCGGGCAATACGATATGCGCCGCTATATCGACAGCGACCCGGATCAAGTCGTCGATACCTCGTATTTCTCGGTTATCTTAAACGGGCCAGTGGCTCAGACCCTCTTTTATTCCCTTACGGGCACGTTCCAGTCGGGAATTTTGGAGGAAAACGATAAGAAATACTCCGAGAATTCCGCGCTTGCCTCGGCTCGCCTTGATTGGTATCCGGTTAAGAAAAACCACGGTTTCCTTCAAGTCGTGTATACCCCGCCCGAGGGCGATTTCTTCTCGGAATATTTGCCGATTACGTTTCAGGCGGCCGGGGACCTCTATGGCTTAGGTTATGGGGACCTGACCCGCATTTCCGCCGGGTGGTCCGCCGCCCCGCTTTCGATACTCAACGTTGACATAGCGGGCAAGGCGTTCGTATATTCGGAAAAACCCGATGGCGTCGACAGCGCTTACCAAGGCACGGAAGTTTCCGGGGGCGCGACGGTAAAGGCGACGAGCGACTTACGGCTACGGCTCAACGGCGCCGCCTTTTGGCCGCAAGACGAGGATATGCAATATCAAATATCGCTCAAAGCGATATTCGACCTATAATTGGAGTGATGGGAGGTTTGCTATGAATAGAACTATCGCGGCGATTTTCGCCTTCGCGCTCGTGGGAGCGGCGCCCCTGATCGCCCTTGACGGAACGATCGTGACCGTTACCGGAAAAGTGGAGTCCCAGGACGTTAATGGCGCATGGAAGACGCTCAAGGCGGGCGACGTCATCGCCTCTGGATCGATGATTTCGACGGGCTTTAAGTCCGAGGCGACCGTTAAGCTCGGCGCGTCCATCCTCACCGTAAAGCCGCTGACGCGCATGACGCTGACGCAACTCGAGGAAAAGCAGGATACCGTCAACACCGAGCTCTATCTCGAGGTTGGAACCGTCAAGGCCGAGGTAAATTCCCTTAACAATAAGAAAAACGGATTTACCGTAAAAAGCCCGGCCGCGACCGCGTCCGTTCGCGGTACCGTGTTTCAAATCGGTGAATATCTCGTAGTGTTCGAGGGAAACGTCGCGTTGACTAACCCAATAGGCCAGCAGCGCAACGGAACCGCCGGGCAACAGCTCAATATCGTCGGAAATACCATCGCGAGCGCGGCCGTCGCCATGCAAAACGACTCGGGCGTCATTCAGCTGACGACGCTCCCGTCGACGGAGGTGTCTTCCCCGATTCTCGCGACGCTCGCGGCGAACGCGCCCGCAAAACCCGACGTCACCGCGGCGTCCGCGGCAGCGTCCGCGAGCACCGTCGCGACGCTCGCGCTCACGCTCGAGTAAAGTCGCGGATCACAGCATGAAAAAACCCCGGGTTTCGCCCGGGTTTTTTTTATCGGTTGCGCGTAGACGGTGAACGGGATTTCGCTCGCCGGCGAGCGATACCACCTAGCCGGCGATGACTGTCACACCGCTATTTTTTTTTCGTTTTCGCCGAAGGTTTCGACTTATTCGGCGTTTTTTTCGTCGGCTTTTCGGGGGCGATCGCCGCTGAGGATTTCCTCGCCGCTGGCTTGGCCGCCGATTTCACCGATTTTTTCGCGCCCAATTCGCCTTCCCGAGACTCGGTCGCCTCGGCGATTTTCGCCGCGGCCTTGCGCAAGCCACCCGATGCCGAGCCGGACGCAGCCGCTTCGCTGACCGACTGAACCACGCGCGGCGCAAGCCGGACGCCGAGCGTCTTAAGTCCCTTTTCCTCGAAGTCGTGCGCGTTAAAAGTCTCCTCGGAAATTTTTATGCGCGCCTTCGGCTCGTAGCGCACGGTGAACGACGCCTTTTCTTTCGTGCCGACGTAGAGAACGGTCGCGCCGTCGGGAACGATGAGATAGTCGCGGTTCAGGATGTAGCCCTCGATTCGGCAGCGTTTGATGTGCGGATAGCCCGTCTTGCCGTCCTTATACACGACCGTGAACAGTATCTTCGAAAGGATCTCCTTGTCGGCGAAACCGCAATAGCGCAGTTCCTTGTCGACGAAGAGTCGGTCGGGGACGTCCATGACCGCGTACACGCCGCTGCGGCGCAGCACGATGATGCGGTCGTACGGCGTCACTTTCATGATTTCCTCGCCCGAGGAGACGGCGGTTCCGAGATAGCCGGTTTCCGCGTCATAGCGAAGCGACGTGTCGCGCGTGACCGCTTCCTTCGCGTCGACCTTCGTGAAGCGAGCGAGTTCGGTCTTGCGCGACGTCGCGGCAGGATCAAGCCCTTTCAGGATTCCGTCGAGCACGTCGATGGCGTACGCGACGAGGTTTTTCAAAAGCTTGTTGATTTCCTTGATGCGCGCGTTAATCTCGGCTACCTCGGCCCGGTTGCGGTTGATGTCGTACAGCGATATGCGCCGGATCGGGATCTTGAGAAGGCGATCGACGTCCTCCTCGGTGACCTCGCGGATGAGCTCCGCGGAGAACGGCTCGAAGCCCTTCAGCACCGCCTTGATTACCCCGTCCGCGGTTTTCATCGTCTCGATTCTTTTGTAAATGCGCTCCTCGACGAATATTCGCTCAAGGGTGCGCGCGTGGAGGCGATCGACGAGATTTCGCTTCTCGAGCTCAAGCTCCTCCTTCAGAATTTTCACGAGCCGCTTCGCGTGGTCTCGAACGATGTCGGTGACCGTCATCAGCGTCGGCATGGAATCCTTAATGACGAGGAGGTTGCACGACACGGACTGCTCGCACTCGGTGAACGCGTACAGCGCGTCGACGACGTCTGGGGCGTACACTCCGCGCTGAAGCTTAATCTCGATCTCCACCCTATCGGTGGTAAAGTCGTTTATTTCCGAGACCTTCACCTTGCCCGATTTCGCCGCGCTCTCGACCGAGGCGATTAGGCTTTCCGTCGTGCTCCCGAACGGAAGCTCGCGAATGACGATGCGCTTTTCGTCAGAAAGGTCGAGCTTCGCGCGGACGAGCACCTTACCGAGCCCGTCCTCGTAGCCCGATACGTCGACGAGACCGCCGGTCGGGAAATCGGGATACAGCGAAAACTTTTTCTCCGAGAGGCAGGCTTTTTCCGCCTCGATGATCTCGCGGATATTATGCGGGAGAATGCGAGTCGACATGCCGACCGCTATGCCCTCGGCGCCGATCGCGAGCACGATCGGGAGTTTCGCGCGGAACGCCGTCGGCTCGCGGTTGCGCCCGTCGTAGGAGTCGACGTAGTTCGTGATGTCGGGATTATGGAGCAAGGCCTTCGCGAGGGATGAAGCGCGGCACTCGATATAGCGCGGAGCCGAAGCGCCGTCGCCGGTCATGATGTTGCCGAAGTTCCCCTGCTTCTCGATGAACAGTTCCTTGTTCGCGAGGACGACGAGGGCGTCGCCGATGGAGGCGTCGCCGTGCGGGTGATACTTCATGGCCTGGCCGACGACGTTCGCGACCTTGTGGAATTTCCCGTCGTCTATCTCGAAGAGCGTATGAAGGATGCGCCGCTGGACGGGCTTGAGGCCGTCCTCGAGGTCGGGGATCGCGCGGTCGCGGATGACGTAGCTCGCGTACTCGAGGAAGTTTCGGTTAAAGAGCGATTTCAGGTAATCCATATTACGCGTCCACCTCGGGAAGAAGATTTTTCATGATGAACTCGCGCCGCTCGGGCGTGTTCTTTCCCATGTAGAACTCAAGTATTCCCGGAACGTTCTTGAGCGCCTGCACGGTGACCGGCAAAAGCCGGATGTCGTCGCCGATGAATTGCCCGAATTCGCTCGGGTTAATCTCTCCGAGACCCTTGAACCGGGTTACTTCCGCGGACGAGCCGAGCCGAGCGACCGATGCGTCGCGTTCCTTTTCCGAATAGCAATACGTCGTCTCTTTTTTATTGCGCACGCGGAACAGCGGCGTCTCCAGGATATACACGCGGCCGCTCGTCACGAGCTCCTCGAAAAAACTGAGGAAGAACGTCAGCAGCAGGTTGCGGATGTGGAAACCGTCGTTATCGGCATCGGTCGCGACGACGATCTTCGAGTAGCGCAGGCCCTCGATATCGTTCTCGATTCCGAGCGCCATCATCACGTTATAGAGCTCCGCGTTCCGGTAAATGTCGGCGCGCTTTTTCCCGAACATGTTCTCGCACTTGCCCCTCAGGCTGAAAATCGCCTGGGTGAGCACGTTCCGGCTTGACACCATCGAGCCCGAGGCCGAGTCTCCCTCCGTGAGGAAAATCATCGAACCCTCGCCGCCTTTCGAGTCGCCGAGGTGATATTTGCAGTCCTTGAGCTTCGGGATCTTGAGCGCGATTTTTTTCGCCGCTTCCTTCGCCTCTTTTTTTACGCTGTTAAGCTCGGTGCGAAGCGTTTCGTTCGCGAGGATTTTCTGCTCAAGGGAGCGGGCCGCGTCCGGGTTCTTGTGGAGCCAATCGTCCACGGCTGCCTTCGTCTCGTTCACGATCCACGAGCGGACCTCGGTGTTGCCGAGCTTATTCTTGGTTTGGCTCTCGAAAACGGGCGCCTGAATTTTTACCGCGACGGCGGCGGCCGTTCCCTCGCGCACGTCCTCGCTCTTATAGTTTTTGCGGTAATACTCGTTAATGCCCTTGAGAAAGCCTTCCTTAAAGGCCGAAAGGTGCGTGCCGCCGTCAGACGTGAACTGGCCGTTCACGAACGAAAAATAATTCTCGCCGTAGTTGTTCGTGTGCGTGAACGCGATCTCAAGCTGGCTGCCCTTGTAATAGCCCACTTGATACAGCGGTTCCTCGCCGACTTCCGCCTCCAGGAGATCAAGGAGGCCGTTCTTAGAGGTGTACTTCTCGCCGTTAAAATTGAGGACGAGTCCGGCGTTGAGATAGGCGTAATTCCACACGCGCTTTTGCAGGAATTCAATGTTGAACTCGTAATCGGGAAAAAGCTCGTCGTCGGGAATGAACTCTACGAGGGTCCCGTTCTTGACGTCCCCCTTGACCGTTCCTTTACGCTCGCTTTTGAGCACGCCGCGCTCGAACACGGCCTCGGCGCATTTCCCGTCGCGAACGCTCATGACGCGAAACCATTTCGAAAGCGCGTTGACCGCCTTCGTGCCGACGCCGTTAAGCCCGACCGAGAACTGAAACACGTCGTCGTTGTATTTCGCGCCGGTGTTGATCACCGAAACGCATTCAACGACTTTTCCGAGCGGTATTCCCCGTCCGTAATCGCGGACGGAAACTTGGTTATTCTTGAGGACGATGTCGATTTGACGGCCGTTTCCCATAATGAACTCGTCGATGGAGTTATCGATGACTTCCTTCACGAGCACGTAAATGCCGTCGTCGGGGTTCGACCCATCGCCCAATCGTCCGATATACATGCCAGTCCTGAGGCGGATATGCTCCAGGGAACTCAATGTCTTGATTTTCGATTCATCGTAATCTGCGGTTTTTTTGGCCATAACGGGCATGAGTATAGCAGAAAATCGCGCAAACGTCAGGATGCGGAAATCATTCCCCGGGAGAGACGGTCGAAGCCTCGCCGGCGACCGAGGCATGGAGTTCGTCACGCTGAGCGACGAGAAGAGACCGTTCCGTCGCGCCATTCTCGACGGCCCGTCGAGCGGCCTCGTTTTGCTCCTGAAGCCGCGCGATTTTTCGGTCATTTTCGGCGATGGAGCGACGAGCGGCGGCGTCAGCGCGGTCGACGCTCTCTATCTTCACCGACAGTTCCATAATCTCGATGCGCCGGCGAACCGCCGCGGTCTCCGCGCGGTATTGAGCGACGAGCTCAAGCTGACGCGCGTAGGCGCCCATGTCGCTAAAGGAATTCCCGTCACTCGCGTCGCCGAGGAGAGATCGCCCTTCCTCGTCGAGAAACTTATCGGCGTACTCGCGGGCGACTTGCGCGGTTTGCGCGTCGATGCGGCGATCGAAATCGCGGATGGAAAGTCGCAGGGATTCGACGCGTTTTCCCGGTTTTCCCCCGGCCCCGCGCGCCGATAAGGATTCCTCGACGGCGCTAAAGTCGGAATCGACGGAGCCGGCCCGCTGCTTGATTCCGTTGAGTCGCTCAAGGGACTCGCGAACGCCGGAGTAAGTCGAGGAAAGCTCGGGGCCGTAGCGGCCTTCGTCGACGGATCGAGCGAATTCGCCCGAGTCGACGACGCGACGGGCGCCCTCGGTCAAGATCTTGCCGAATTGCTCCTGGCGCGCGCGTATGTTCGAGGAAAGGCCCCAAAGACGGAAGTAAATCGGTAGTTTCGCGAAAAGTGCCGAGCGGGACAGGTCCTCGCGCGCGGCGGCCTTTTTGACCTCGGCGCGTTCGATGGATTCCCTCACGGAGCTCGCGCTTGCCCACGCTTCACCGAAAAGTTCGGCGTCCCGTTCTGGGTCGTAATGGTCGAAGAAAAGCTTTCCCATGCGGGCATACCGCTCGTCGAGCTGATCGGTTTCTTCGGCGAGCGTCCTTTCGAGCTCCCTGCGGAAATTCGAGAGCTCTTGTTGACGGGTCACCGCGGACTTGATGTCGAGCATCGTCTGGGCGTCGGCCTCGCGTTGCCGCATGAGCTCTTTCCACCCGGAAACCCGCTCTGCGGGCACCGCGCCGCCCGCGCCGTCGGCCGAATCCCGCATGAGCCGTTCGCCGAACTGTCGGTAATACGCCGATAGCCGTTCCCTTTTTTCGTCGAGCTCGGCGGTCAAGAGCTGGATGTTCCTGCGTAGTGAATCCATGGCGCCATAGTAGCGGGATATTATTTTCTTGACAATAGACGGCCCCAAACTTACGATTAACGGGTAACGGCGTGAGCCGCTCTACGTTTCTCGAACGCGAAAGGAGCACGTAATGGGATTTTCCACGGATTTCGTACGAACTGTCGCCGTCGCGGGACATGGGCAAACAGGAAAGACTACCCTTGTCGAGCAACTGCTTTTCGCTGCGGGTATGCTGCAAAAGGCCGAAACCGTAGAGTCGGGAAAAACCGTGAGCGATTGGACGAGCGAGGAAATCGATCGGAAGATTTCAATTTATTCGTCGCTCGCGCACCTTTCGTGGGAAAACACGAACGTGAACCTGTGGGACACGCCGGGTTCGTCCGATTTTATCGGCGAGGTCATTTCCGCGTTTCGCGCTTCCGAACTCGCCCTCATGGTCATAGACGGGCGATCGGGCGTCCAGATCGAGACGATAAAACTCTGGAGAAACCTCGATAGAAGGAATAAGCCGAGACTCGTCGCGATAAATCGCGTTGACGACGAGCGGGCCGATTATGCGGGCGCGGTACAGGACATCCACTCCCAGTTCGAGGCCGAAGTCTGCCCGGTAACCATACCGATCGGGTCGGGAGAGAAGCTCCTCGGCGTGATCGACGTGCTTCACGAAAAAGCGTACGAAATATCGGGGGGAACCGAACGCGAAATCCCGATACCGGAAGCGATGAAAGCGGAATTTTCGCGTGCGCGCGAAGTCCTCGCCGGCGCCGCGGCGGAGGGTGACGACGAGCTTCTCGTCAAGTTTATCGATCAGGCGGGTCTCAACGCCGAGGATATCGAGCGGGGCCTGAAGCTTGCCATCGCCGACAACCGAATCGTGCCGGCTTTCGCGACCTGCGCGAAAACCGGCCTTGGCTGCCGCGCGCTGCTCGATTTCATCGCGAGGATAGTCCCTCCCCCCGCGGGCGCGATCGAAATGGCGCAGAGCGCCGATGGGCTTGAGCTCGCGGTTAAGGTTGACTCAAGACTGCCCCTCTCAGCCCTCGTGATAAAAACCTCCAACGACCAATTCTCGGGAAAACTCTCATACGTGAAGGTAATCACCGGCACGCTCGCCGCGGACGCGGAAGCGTTCAACGTCAGCGAGGGCAAAAAAGAGAAGATAGGGAAACTGTACCGCGCGCTCGGGAAAAAACTCGTGGAGGCGCGCGAGCTCGCCGCGGGCGACGTCGGCGTCGCGACGAAGCTTCCGTACGCGAAAACGAACGACACGCTGGGCGCGAGTCCCGAAACACCCGCCTTCGTCAAGCTGCGCACGCCAAACCCGGTCTATTCCATGGCCGTCGCCGCCAAGGACAAAAAAGACGACGACAAACTCGGTGAACTTCTCACCCGCTCATGCGAGGAAGACAAAACGCTCTCGTATGCCTTCAATCCCGAGACACGGCAAAACGTCCTTTCGGGAATGGGCGACCTTCACATATCGATCGTGCTCGCCCGCGCCAGGGCCCTGACGAAAATCGATTTCGTCACCTCGGTCCCGCGCATCGCGTATCGCGAAACGATACAGCGCAAGGCGCAGGCGGAATACACGCATAAAAAACAATCGGGCGGCCATGGCCAATACGCGCGCGTCGTGCTCGCGATACAGGATCTGCCCCGCGGCGAAACCTACTCATTCACGAACGCGGTGTTCGGCGGCGCCATCTCAAAGGGGTACATTCCCGGCATCGAGAAAGGCGTCAAGGAAGCGATGGAATCCGGGGTACTCGCCGGATATCCGGTCGTTGACGTCGCGGTCACCGTGCTTGACGGAAAAGAGCACCCCGTAGACTCCTCGGAAATGGCGTTTAAGATTGCCGCGCGCAACGCCTTCAAGGATGCCATGCGGAACGCGGGGGCGATTTTGCTCGAGCCGATCATGAGCCTGACGGTTTTCGTCGATGAAAAAAACCTCGGAGACATCATGAGCGACCTTTCTTCCCGCCGAGGCCATATTCTTGGGCAAGAAAGCCTCGGTACCGGGATAGAGGAAATCAGGGCGCAGGTGCCGCACCATGAACTGCTAAAATACGCGATCGACCTGCGGTCGATGACGAGCGGGACGGGATCGTTCGAAATGTCCTTCGACCACTACAGCCCGATTTCGGGGAAAATAGCCGACGAGGTCATCGCGACCGCGAAGGATTTCATGACGCGGCAGGCCGAGGACGACTAAGGAGCGACGTAAAACCAAAAAGGCGGTCCGGCTTCGCGCCGAACCGCCTTTTTTTGTCGCGGGAAGCAGCCCAACGAACGTGGCTTTCGAGTTTTCTCGAGCGAGCGCGAGCGCTTAGCGGCGGTCGTCGAGCTTAACGTACTCGCGGAATTCGCCGACTTGCTTAAACGCCGGTCGATAGATGCGACCGCCCGAGACGATTTCTTCCAGTCGGTGCGCTGACCAGCCGGCGATGCGGGAAATGGCGAAAATCGGGGTATACAGCTCGCGCGGAATGCCGAGCATCGAGTACACGAAACCGGAGAAAAAGTCGACGTTCGTGCAGATGCGCTTGTCGTCGCCTTTTTCTTCCTTAAAAATTTGCGGGAAAATTCGCTCGATGAGGCAATACAGTTCGTATTCCTCGGTGCATTTCTTCACTTCCGCGAGCTTGCGAGCCTTTTCCCTGAGCAAAAGCGCGCGCGGATCGGAAATCGTATACACCGCGTGGCCCTGCCCATAGACGAGCCCGGTGCGGTCGAAAGCCTCTTTTCTCACGATTTTGCGCAAATAATCGCCAACTTCGCGCTCGCTCGACCAATCCTTCACGTTCGCCTTAATGTCATCCATCATTTCGGCGACCTTAATGTTCGCGCCGCCATGCCTTCGGCCCTTAAGCGAGCCAACCGCCGCGCCGATGGACGAATAGGTATCGGTATCGGCCGAGGAAACGACGTGAACCGTCAAGCTCGAGTTATTTCCGCCGCCATGCTCGGCGTGCAGGATGAGGGAGAGGTCAAGGATTTCGGCCTCGAGCTTATCGTAATTTTTATCGGCCCGAATCATGCGGAGGAAATTCTCCGCCGTCGAGAGGTTCGGAAGGGGATTATGCAGGTACATGCTCTTCCCGTCGTAATGGCGGCGTTTCGCCTGATACCCGTACGCGACCATGGTCGGAAAGCGCGCTATGAGCTGGACGCACTGCAAAAGGTTATTCGCGATCGAAACGTCCTCGGGATTGGGATCGTAGGAATACGAAACAAGGACCGACCGCGCGAGCTTATTCATAATGTCCGAAGACGGCGACTTCAGGATCATGTCCTCGACGAAGTTATTCGGCAATTCGCGATAATCGCCGAGCATCGCGTCGAACTCCGCGAGCTGGGAAGCGTTCGGAAGTTCCCCGAACAGGAGCAAATAGACGACCTGCTCGTAGCCGAATTGGTCATTGCTCTCGATATCGCTAATAATGTCGACGACGTCATACCCGCGGTAAATAAGCTTTCCGGGAACGGCGACGGGTTTTCCGTCGACTACGTCGTAGCCATAGACGTTACCGATGCGCGTAAGACCGACCAGCACGCCTTTTCCGTCCGCGTCCCGAAGCCCGCGTTTTACGTCATATTTTGTATATAATTCGGGGTCAATGTAATCGTTAGCGGTCGCCATTTTCGCAAGATCGTTGAGAACGGCGAGATTCGGGGACTCATACTGCATAATCTTTCCCTCCGAGAGTGATATGCGAATATTTATACAACTCTTTCAGTGTTTACTCAAGTATACATTCTCAAAAAAAGAGTGAAGTAATGAAAAATTCACCGAATCAATGCATAAATATACATCACAAAAACCTTTGACGCGCCGGAATGAAAATGATATTCTTTGCTACCATGAAAACTACGCTGATTAAAGAGCTTTTAGTGTCGAATCCCGACGGGAGAGAAGTCACGATATATGGATGGGTCCGCACAAAACGCGAAACGAAAAACCTCGTTTTTATCCAAGTGAATGACGGATCCTGCTTCGCCTCGATTCAAATAACGTTGGATCGGGATAAGGGCCTTTCGCCCGCCATCGAAGAGGCGCTCAAGCGCATTTCGACGGGCGCGTCAGTCGCGGCGACGGGCCAGATTATTCCGTCCCCCGCCTCGGGCCAGGCGGTCGAAATTTCAGGCAAGACGCTTACCGTGCTCGGTGAAGCCCCAGTCGACACCTATCCCCTGCAGAAAAAAAATCATTCGCTGGAATTCCTCCGCGAAATCGCCCATCTCCGCGCGCGAACGAACACGTTCGGCGCGGTTGCCCGCATGCGCAGCCAAATGGCATATGCCATTCACGTATTTTTCCAGGAGCGCGGCTTTAACTACGTCCATACGCCGCTCATTACCGCCTCCGACGCCGAGGGCGCCGGCGAAATGTTCCAGGTGACGACGCTCGATCTCGAGCGCATCGCGAAAGATGGCGCCGAAAAAATCGCGAAAGGCGAAAACGGCGTGGACTACGCCCGAGACTTCTTCGGCAAGCGCGCGAGCCTCACGGTATCCGGCCAGCTTGAGGCCGAAACGTACGCGACCGCGCTTTCCCGCGTCTACACCTTCGGTCCGACGTTCCGCGCGGAAAATTCGAACACGACGCGCCATCTCGCCGAGTTCTGGATGGTCGAGCCCGAGGTCGCCTTCAACGACCTCGACGCGAACATGGACCTGGAGGAAGAGTTCGTCAAATTCCTGATGAATTGGGCGCTCACGAAATGCGCCGAGGACATGAAGTTCTTCGACGAGCGCATTCAGCCCGGTCTCATTAAGACGCTCACCGCCGTCGCGAACGCCGATTTCGCCCGGGTCAGCTACACCGACGCGATGAAGGAGCTCGAGAAAAACGCCGAGAATTTCGAGTTTAAGCCGTTCTGGGGCTGCGACCTCCAAAGCGAGCACGAGCGCTATTTGTCGGAAAAAGTGTATAACCGCCCGGTCATGGTCTACAACTATCCCAAAGACATCAAGGCCTTCTACATGAAAATGAACGACGACGGAAAGACAGTTCGCGCCGTCGACCTCCTCGTGCCGGGACTCGGGGAGCTTATCGGCGGCTCCGAGCGCGAGGAAAACCTCGATCGGCTCCAAAAGCGCATCGAAGAGATGGGCCTCAACGTCGACGATTACTGGTGGTACCTTGACCTGCGCCGATTCGGGACCGTTCCCCATTCGGGATTCGGGCTCGGCTTCGAGCGGCTTCTTCTGTACATCACCGGCATGGGCAACATTCGCGACGTGATTCCGTATCCGCGGGCGCCAAAGCTTGCCGACTTCTAATAAAAACCGATTACCCGCGCGCGGATTGCGCGCCTTTGCCGTCGCCTGCGTCGCGGCATCCATCGCGCTTGGAGTCTCGTACGCCGTAGCGCGCGGTAGAGTCCTCAACCCGCGGGCGCGCGTCATCAGCGCGGCGGAGGCCGAGCTCGCTCGGCTCGCGTGGCGCAACTCGACGCCGGACGAACGCTTTGGCGACGCGCCTGAGCTCTCCCCCCTGAGGTTGCCGGAAGGCATACCCGCGCCGAGCGACGCGGACCTCTCGGCGAATATCCACGCGCGCGCGGCGATACTCGTCGACGCTACGACGGGCGCCGTTTTGTTCGAGAAAGACGCCGACGAAAAAATCCCCCCCGCGTCAATGACGAAACTCGT
This sequence comes from Spirochaetales bacterium, assembly GCA_003246335.1. Classification (GTDB taxonomy): domain Bacteria; phylum Spirochaetota; class Spirochaetia; order Treponematales; family Treponemataceae; genus Teretinema. The sequence continues at coordinate 43,545 of QKAR01000114.1, forward strand.
CGCGCTCTACGTCGCATTCCGCGCCGCCGCGGCGGGCGAGATCGGCTTCGACGACGTAGTCACGCTTCCTCCGGATTCTTGGGCCGTGAACATCCCGCCCGGATCGTCGCTCATGTTTCTCGGAGAGGGTCAGCGCGTAACCGTGCGGGAACTCTTCGCCGGCATGGCGGTAGCCTCCGGCAACGACGCGGCGATCGCCATCGCCTATCACGTCGCCGGCGGCGTCGCGCCCTTCGTCGAGCGCATGAACGGCGAAATGGAGAGGCTCGGCCTTTCCGGCACGACGTTCGATGAACCTTCGGGATTAAGCGAGCGCAATTTTACCTCGACCCGAGAATTCGCCGATTTCTGCCTCGTGTACACGAAAGAATATCCCGAGGCGCTCAAGGCTTTTCACTCCCTCGAAAAAATCGAATACCCGAATCCCTGGAATTTACCCGCAGGAAGCGCGCAAAAGCCGTATGTTCAGCGCGCGACCAATCACTTACTCGGCGTATTGCCCGGCTGCGATGGGCTGAAAACCGGCTTCATCTACGAGTCGGGCTACAACCTCGCGCTCACCGCGATGCGCAACGGCACGCGGTTTATTTCCGTCACGATGGGCGGGCCGGGAAATGGCTCTGCCGAGGGAAGCAGGCTCCGCAGCGAGGACGGCGCGCGATTGATGGAATGGGCGTTCGCGAACTTTCAGACGGTCCGTCCGGAACAACCGCGATCCTACCCCATCGCGGTATTCGGCGGCACCGAACGCGCGATAATGGCCATCGCGGCCGACGCGGTCGCTTTCACCGCGCCGCGGGATGGTCTCGGCGAAACGCCGCCCAGCGGCGGACAGCCCGCAGGAATGGAGACGTCGGTAACGAGTGAAAGATTTCTTCGCGCTCCGATCGCCGCCGGGGACGTCGTCGGGACGATTCGCTATAGCGTGAACGGAAAAATTTATCGAGAGGTGCAGCTCGTGGCGGATCGGGGCGTCGCTCGCTCGAACGCGCTCGATCGAGCGAAAGACGCGCTACTCATCCCGTTCGCCGAGCTCGCGGCAAAGAAAGCGCGGAACTGAAGCGCGACGAGCACCACGCTCGGCGCGACGCCGCGATTCTCCGCCGCCAGTTTTCTTTTTATTTACTTAAATTATTGACGAGCGTATCGACGGTCACGATCTCGTAGCCGGCCTCAACCAAGGCGTTGACGAGTAGGTCGACGCGATCGAAAAGATAATCGCTTCTTCCCGCATCGCGCTTGCCGAGGGTAACCGGGATAATCGACCCGGAACGCGCCGAGTTCATGATGCCCTCGAGAATCGCCGAAGAGTCCCGATACAGTCCCGGTATCGACCGACCTTGCGCTTCCGTCACCCAATCCATCACCGTCACGTCGCCGGAAACGTAGCGGTACCCCGCCTTTTTCCCTGCCGCGACGATCAGGGGAGAGGCGACGTAATAGGGCGCGTGCCACAAGAGCGTCAGCTCCTGGCCCGTGGCATTATAGAAATCATCCTCGTTTCGGGCCAAGCCTCGCGTGATAAAATCCTCGTCGATGCGATACGCCGTCCCCGAAAGATCCCACGTCGTGAAAAAAAGCGACGCGCACTGATGGCCGGCCTTGACGATTTCGTTGACCGCCGCGGGATGCTGGCGAATAAACTCGCCATTGATGAAAAACGTCGCGCGGATACCGTAATTCGCGAGGGTTCGCAGGGTTTCTGGAAGGCCGTCAAGGCCGTCCATCGCGTCAAACGTAAGAGCTACTTGCTTTAAGCCGGTGCGAGAACCATGCGCGAAAATCCCGTTCGATTCAGACGGTCCGTCGAAAGGAAACGCTTTCGGCAGGGAAACGGCCGGCTCGGCGAAAAACGGCGACGTCCCGCCCGGGGTCGTCGCCGCGCGGGCGTACAGCATATTCGCGTAATACCCGGCGCCCGTGTCTGTATACAGACGGTACGAGCCGTTCGTCGCGGAAGCGGGCCGTATTTTTCCCGCGGCGAGCGGGGACCAGCGCATCGAACCATCGTACGAAAATCGCCCCAAACTCGCCGTATCGCCGAGAATCGATTTCTCCCGCTCGTCCCAGGCGAACGCCGTCACGGACGAAAGGAAAAGAACCGAGGAAGATCCCGACCGTACGTTCCAGGAGCGAACGGTTTCTTTTCCGCCGACAAACATGGAGGAAGAGTCTCGCCAGGCTATCGACTCGACGGGCTCGGTTTTCCAGGTAGCGGCTTCCTTCCAGGTCGAGGTAGAGAGCACGGAAATTCCCTGCGTCGTGACGAAGGCGATTAAGGAGCCGTCGGGCGCGGGCTTATAGGCCGAAACGCCCGAGGGGACGGATACCTGGGTGAATATTTTCGCCCCGAGTATATCGTCGAGTTTCCACGCCTTCACCGTCTTCTTCCCGTCCTCTACGGAATCGGCGAGCACGGCGGGTTTTCCCGAGGGGCTCCACGAAAACGAAACCGCGGCGGTGTTCCCGGGCAGAAGCAAATAAGGCAAAGGATCGGCGCGATTCGCGAAAACGTAATCGTCGCCGACGAGGGGGCAATAGTACACGTTCCGCCCGTCCTTCGCGTACAGGAGGGCCGAGCCGTCGGGATCAGACTGAAAATCGTCGAAATCGGGGTCAAAATCGCAGGGGATTTTTCCGGCCAATTCGCCGGGGCCCATAAGGGGAGCGTATAGCGATCGGGCGAAAAGCTCGGACGATTGAACGCGATACACAGAAGCCCCGCTTACGTACAGAAAACGGGTGTCGGAATACCACGAAACCGAATTGACCGATCCCGGGCCGAGCACGCGGTATTTTTCGTCCACCGTCGAGACGGAGAAAAACGACTCGGGTCGCGCGAAGTAGAGCGTACCGTCCAGCGCGTACAGCATGACCGAGGAGTCTGGCGCCCAAGAGACGGGAATGGGACCGCGCGGCACCGATTCCGAAAGCACGCGGCGAAATCGCTTATCCGTGTCGTACATGACGAGGCGACCGCGCGCTGACGACACGGGGTCGATGGAGACGATCCACCGGCCGTTCGGGCTCGCGGAAAAGTCGGGCAACAGCCCGCGCGCGACGATGCCGCCCGCCTGAAACGGTTTCGGGTCTTCCAGCCACGAAAAGGCGCTCGTGCGCGTGTCATAGCGGCCGGCGCCAAAGCGATTGCGTATTTGCAGGACGAATCCGTCAGAAAGGGACTCGAGGCTCTCGGGGTAGCAGGTTAGCTGCTCCAGGGCTCCGGTATCGAGGTTTTTCCTAAAAAGCGTTTTATATTCACCGTCGCCGGGAACGGTCGTTACCGCGCCGAACAGCACCTCGTTCGTGGCGTTCACGTCGGGACCGAAAAAAGAAAGCTGCGCAAAAAGGGGCACGGCGGAGGCGGCCGCCAGAAAAATCATCGATAGGGAAAATTTCCTCATTGCTCCCCCCGTCAACGGCCGCTCGAGATCAGAGAAGACAACGCTTTCTCCAACTCGCCGAGTTCGTCGCTCATGCGCTCGATGCGGCTTTCTGTCGCGACGTGTTGCAGGGCGCCCGCCTTATCGAAGGCCGCGTCGAACGCGTCGTCGAGGTATTCGCCGGATTCCGCCACCGAGCCGCACCATGGGCAAAAGACGAAATCGCTGTTTATCGTCCGTCCGCAACCGCGGCAAATCGAAACCTTTTCCATCGCGTTCCCCTCACTCATAAAAAAGTATAACACACCCTATTTCAGAAGCGACAGCGGATCCACCATCTTTCCGTTTTTATACATGGAAAGGTGAACATGCGGCCCCGTCGAGTAACCGGTACTGCCGACTTTCCCGATTATCGCGCCCTGGGAGACGTACTGGCCGCGTTTCACGCCAACGACGCTCATGTGGCCGTAGAGGGACTGATAGCCGTTGTCGTGGGTGATGATGACGTAATTCCCGAAAACCGTCGAAAAACCCGTAGTCGCGACCTTTCCGTCAAGGACAGCCTTAATCGAGGTCCCCGTGGGCGCGGCAAGATCGATGCCGGTATGAAACGTTCGGGCGCCGGTGAAGGGATCGCTTCGATAACCGAACCGGGAGGTGAGCCGTCCCTTGATCGGATAGATGAAAAGCTCGCCCATCGCGCGGCGCAGCTCATACGACGAGAGCGTCGCGCCGGGAACGAACAGGCGCTGGCCAACCGCGAGCGTTTCGGACGCGAGATCGTTCGCGTCGAGAATCGCCGTCATGGAAACGCCGTAGCGATTCGCGATCTTGCCGAGGGAATCCCCGCGAGCGACGGTATACGCGACGCCGTCCATCGACGGCACGCGCAGCGTTTGCCCAGTCTTAATGCGGCGGACGTTCTCGATCGAGTTTGAGGAAAGGATAGTGCTGACGTTCCGAAGCCCAAACCGGGCGACGATGGCGCCGACGCTGTCTCCCGCGCGGACTTTATATTCGCTCCACGTAACCGCCTGAATGGACGCGGGAACTTCGGCGGCGGAGGCCTCTGCCAAAAGCGAGGCGTCGGGCTCGGGAATCGAAAGTTGTCGCATCGCGAACTCGGCGCGATCGTCTCCGGGCAAGCCGAGCCGGCCTAGGCGATAAAAGCCGAGCCTATCCTGGGCGAGCGGGCTTAAAGCCACGCACGCGGTCGCGAAGATCACGAAAATGAAGGGAAAGGAGGCTTGAGCGAGCGGTTCGCGAGGCGCCGCGACCGCGGCAACGCGCGGTTGCCGGTCGTTTTTTTCCCTAAGAAACGATACGCTCCGTCGCGGCGCGCGTATCGCGCGACCCTCGTCCTGAAAAAAGGTTATGACGTCCATAGGGTACGTATCGACAGAAACGCGCCGTATAATTAGAATGACACCATGAAAAAAACGGCCCGACCAACAATCCTTTTCATCTCGGTTATCCTTTTCGCGCTCGCTATAAAACTCCTCGCCTTCGACGTTCTGTGGGTTTCCGGGCCGTCCATGCTCCCGACGCTTCGCGCGGGCATGCCCGTCTGCGAGTTCAAGCTCGCGTGGGGCGTTCCGATCCCATTCAGCAACCGCTACGCGCTCCGCTGGGGTAGCCCAAAGCCCGGGGAGATCGTAATTTATCCCGTCGCGGGCCGATACGTCGTCAAGCGCTGCGTCGCCCCAGCCGGCACGCCGCTTTTTTTTTCCGCCGAAAGGGGCTATAGTGTCTCAGTGGGCGGGCGAACCATCCCGCTTGACGAAGAACAGTACCGCAATCTGAAGGACGCGCTCGTCGTTCCCACGGGAATGATTTTCGCGATTGGGGACAACATGGCAGAATCCCGGGACTCTAGGGACTACGGCTTCGTGTCGATCGACAGCATTCGGGGAAAAGCCCTGTGCAGGTAAACGGTTTCGTTTCCCGGACAAGGCTCGTCATTCTCGCCGTCATACTCTCGCTCATCGCAGCCGCCATGATTTTTTCTTTCGGCAAAACGATGCTCGGGCCGAAAGCCGACGACAGCCAACCGCGCATAACGGTCGAGCGCGGTTCCATCCTCGACCGAAACGGGAAAATTCTCGCCGTACAAACGACGCTCTACAACATTGCCATAACGCGGTCGGCGATCGCCGACAAGGGCGCATTCGCCCGAGCGCTCTCGCGACCGACCGCGATTCCCGAAACCGACATCCTCGCGCGGCTGAGCGAAGGCGCGAACGATTTCTTCTACCTGAAAAAAAAGATCAGCGAGGGCGAACGCGCGGCGATCATGGAAGCGGTCAAACGGGAAAAGCTCCGAGGCATCCGGCTCGAGCCGGTCATGAGCCGGACGTATCCCGAGAACGACCTCGCGTCCCACGTCGTCGGCTTTCTCGGCGACGACGGGATCGGCCTCACCGGCGTGGAATACTCGTTTCAGGACATACTATCCCCGCCGGTCAACGGCGACGGGAATTCCGCTATCGGTTACAATGTGATGCTCACGATCGACGGGACGATTCAGTACGAACTAGAGAAAATCGCGCAACAAACGAAAGACGAAACGAAGGCGCAGGCGGTCATGATGATCGCGGCAGACGCGCGATCGGGGGAAATTCTCGCTTACGTCAGCGAGCCGTCGGCGAACCTGAACCAATACGGGCAAAGCGACCAGGCGGCGCGGCAGGATATGCCCGCGCTCTACGCCTACGAGCCCGGTTCCGTGTTCAAGATTTTTTCCATCTCGTCGATGCTCGATCTCGGAGCCGTAAAGGACGGCGATAGTTTTTTCTGCGACGGGGAATACACCTTCACGACGGCGAGGGGCGAACGCATCAGCATAAAATGCCTCGACCACCACGGTTGGGTCTCCCCGAGGGAAATCATCAAGTATTCCTGCAACGACGGGACGGCGCAAATCGCCGAGCGCGCGGGAGCGGCGGAGCTTGAGGCAAAACTCCGGCAGCTGGGCTTCGGCGCGAAATCGGGCATTGAGCTTCCCGGCGAGACCGCGGGGATTTTCCGGCCTAACGCCGAATGGTCGCTCCGATCCAAGCCGACGATCGCGATGGGACAGGAAATTTCCGTTTCCGCCCTGCAGATGGTTCAGGCGGCGACCGCGATCGCGAACGGGGGAACGCTGCTCAAGCTGACGCTTCTCTCGAAAATATACACGCAGGACGGAGTGCCGGTGTACGCACACGAGCCCAAATCGCTCGGTTCCGTATTCAAGCCGGAGACCGTCAAGCTCATGCTCAGCTACATGCAAACGACGAGCGAGTCAGGGACGGGAACTCGCGCCGCCGTCGGCGACGTACCGATGGCGGTCAAGACGGGAACCGCGCAAATGCTTAATCCCCAAAAGGGCGGCTACAGCGACACCGATTTCATCTCAAGCTGCATGGGCATTTTCCCGGCGGACGATCCTCAAGTCATACTCTATATCGCCATCGTCAAGCCCGAGGGCGAAACGTACGGAGGCCGCATCGCGGCGCCGGTAATCTCGAAAGCAGCGAACGCCATCATCGACTATCTCGGGATGGGCAGGGCGAACGCGACGTCGGTCACGCACTCCGGCATCATCCCGGTCCCCAAAAATCGACCCGTCACCCTCGAATCGACGATGCCCGACCTTACGGGCGTTTCCAAGCGAATGCTCACGAACCTCCTGTCCCGAACCGACGTCATCGTTACGATCGAGGGAGACGGCTACGTCGTCGAGCAGTCCCCGGAGCCGGGTACGCCGATCGAGAAAGGAATGAAAATTGAGCTTAGGCTCGAGTAGCGGGCCCGACGCGGCGGACCGGTGGGCGACGCCGGAGAATGAACGAACGTTCTTGGGAAATAGGCGCGCGTTCGCGGCGCGGTTTCCCGAGCTCGCGCGCTTACTGAAACTCGATACCGACGAAGGCGCCTTGGCTCTCGCGGCCATGATTCCGCGCGACTATCGCCTGGAACCGACGCGGTCGGGCATCCCGACGGTTTCGGTACGCGGAACGTATATTCAATCGCGGTATGACCCGGCGAAGGACGCTGAGCGCGCCGCGGCGACCCTTGCGGCGGGAGGTTTTATTTTCGCCGGGATCGGCCTCGCCCTCGTTCCCGAACGTTACGCCGCGCGCAATCCGGAGGCAAACGTCGTCGTCGTCGAACCCGACGTTTTTCTTTTCGCGCTTTGCCTTTTCAGCAGGCCGCTCGACGCGTTTTTTTCCCATCCGGCGCTCGCGCTCCTCGTCGGCGTCCCCGCGGGCGAGGCTTCAGCCTTCCTTGAAAAGGCGGATCTCGCCGATCTTCCCGCTTACGAAAATCCCGCCATCGTCGCGGCAAACGCGCCGTGGTACGGGGAATTTTCCCTGCTCCGAAAGCGCAATCGGCAAAAAAGGGAAATTAACGCGAATACCCTGCGAAGGTTTGGCGGCTTATGGCTCTCGAACATCGGCCGCAACCTGCGCGAATTGCGCGATCGGCCCGGCATAGCCGCCTTCGACTGCGCGTTCCCGGACGTCCCCGTTGTCGTGCTCGCCGCGGGCCCAAGCCTCGACCGAGTGCTCCCCCATCTCCCGGAGCTCAAGAAAAGATGCGTCATCATCGCCGTCGACACCGCCGTTCGCGCCTGCGTTCGCTGGGGCGTTGAGCCTGACTTTGCCGTATTGGTCGACCCGCAGTACTGGAATTGGCGGCATCTCGACAACGTTGACGCCCCTTCGAGCGTTCTCGTCACGGAATCGGCCGCGTGGCCCCCCGTGTTCCGGTTTCGCTGCAGGGAAATATTCCTTTGCTCGTCCCTCTTTCCCCTGGGCAAATTCCTCGAGGAGCGCACGGGAAAAAAAGGGGAGCTCGGCGCGGGCGGGTCGGTCGCGACGACGGCCTGGGATTTCGCCCGAAGGCTCGGCGCCTCGGAAATATTCATGGCCGCCCTCGACCTCGGATTTCCCGGACTCAAGACTCATTTTACCGGCAGCATTTTCGAGGACCGCACGCACGCCGCGGCGACGCGACTCTCTCCCGCGGAAACGGCGGGGTACCTCGCGCTCTATGGCGCGGGCCCCTACCCGGTCCCCGACTATCGGGGGGGGAACGTGCTTACCGACAAGCGGCTCGTTCTATACGCCTGGTGGTTCGAGAGCAAAGTCGCCGCCCACCCGACCGTCAAGACGTCGACGATAACCGACGAAGGAGTCAAGATCCCCGGTTTCTCCGTAACCGAGATCGAGGAACTGGAACGGCGCCCGATTCGGCGGTCGGAAATAAACGAAAAGATCGCCGCGATCCTTCGCTCAACGATCCTCGCGCCCGAGGAGAAATCGGCGAGAAATCGGCGATTCGGCGACGCCGCGAAAACACTCGCGCGAGAACTCGAAAATCTCTCATCGATCGCGGGAAAGGGAAAAACGCTCGCGCGCGCGGCGAAAGCCGAAACGGCTTCGGCGACGCGGAGAAATCGCCTCGTCGCCGACCTCTCCGAGATCGACAAAAAAATCATCGCTCATCCGGCGAAAGACGTCGTCGCCATGGCGTTGAGGGACGATGGACCATCGGGGACGAACCCGTTGGACGCCTCTGAGGCGCTGTACGGCCGCATCGAGCGGGCGGCCGAAGAAAACCTCGTCGTATTGCAACATTTCATTAAAGAAACGGCGAACGAAACCGATACATATAATGTTGATTGAACCTGAGCGAACGGCGAACGAGAGTGACGTCCAGTCGCCGTTTATGGACAATCCGCCGGACCGTGTCGATAGAGACGCGGTCTTTTTTTTTACCCGAGAGACACGGCGGTTCGCGCGGTTAGCGGATCGCTCCCGGCGCGGCGAAGGCCCACGTCGAAAGGTTCTCGGTAAGCTTTGAGAGGATAACCACGTGCATCTCGGTTTTTTCGTCCTCGAGGTAGCGGTCCCACGCGGCGCGGGAATAGCGCGCCGAGACCCGCGCCTTCGCGGAAGCCCCGGCTTGGGAGAGTTCCGCCGCGCGGTCAGGTAAGGCGCGCGGCAGGAGTTCGCCGCACAAATAGCCGGCAAGCGCGGTTACCATCGGGTCCCGCGCGTTGGCCGCGAGGGAAATCGTCCGTTCCGCAGCCTCCGGAAACTTTTTTTCTAAGTGCCGCGCGAATCCCGCGTAAAACGAAAGCCAATCCCCATTCGCGCCCGTATCGTGCTCGTGCTCCGAGGCAAAACGAAAAGTTTCCGCGTGGTTACCTTCCAACAAATACGCCGACGCGAATCTCGTGCCGAGAGTGCCCAGCAACCTCGGTTTTTTTTCCGCGAGCAGGCGCTCGAGTTTGTGTATGGCCGCGAAATCCCCGAGCAGAATGAGAGAGTCCGCCAGTAAGCGAACTTTTCGCGACGAAAGCCGCGCGCGGTCGAAAACCTCGATCTCAAGGAAACGCGCGAGGGCGGGCCAATCCTCTTTCTCCAAAAATGTCAGAATTTTCCAATTTAAAATGAAGGCGGCATTGACGATTCCCAAAATTAGCAGGAAAATTAAACAGAAGTACCAATTCTTCGCCCAAAATTCGCGCATGTAGCTTCCATCCAGAATGAAAAATGGAAGAAAGAAAACAGTAAGAAACGAAAAAAACAAGACGATATTAAAGACGACGAAGAGTACTTTGAATTTCATGCCTTTGCTCCTACAGCTCAGTGCATTGTACTATAGGGGAACCGATAAGTGAATACGTTTAACGTCGCGGAGCTTCCTGAAGGGTATTATTTCACCGAGGACGCGTATCTCGACAAAAAATTCCTCATTCTCCCGCCGAATGTGCCTATCGCCGATTCGACGAAAAAGGCGTTGCGGGACTGGGATTTCTTTAAGATTTATTCCGAAGGCCATCCGTCGGAACAGCCTATCACGAACGACGCGCCTAAACCTTCCATGACCGACGCCACGGCGGAATTCGAGGCTCAAACGGAGATTGAGGAAAATCCCCTCGCGAATGCGGAACCCCAAACGGAAGAAGGGAGAATCGCGCAGGTTGAGCGGATTTTTCTCGACTATCAGGGTTACATTTCGGAAATTTTTACCCGATACGCCACGAAAAAAGAACTTCCCCTTCAGGCGATTTCCGACAAAGTCAAGGATCTGTGCGAATTCGTCAAGGAATATAAACGATACATTCTCCGCATACAGCCCTCGCAGGAAAACAGGAATAAAAACTACCTCGTGGTGCACTCGATGCGCTCGACGGTATTCGCCATCGTCATCGCGATTCAGTTGAAATTCCCCATCCATAAGCAAATCGAGCTCGGAGTCGCCTGCATTCTGCATGAAATCGGCATGATCCGCCTGCCGCCCCAGCTCTATATGGGAAACCGTACGCTGACGCCGATCGAGAAAAACGCGATTTTTACCCATCCGGTCATTTCGTACAATATTTTGCGCGAGTTCTCGTTTCCGCTCAATATTTGCCTCGGCGTGCTCGAGCATCACGAACGCGAAAACGGCGAAGGCTATCCCCGCAAGCTGACGAAAGAAAAAATCTCGATTTACGGCAAGATTATCGCCGTCGCCTGCTCTTACGAGGCGATTACCTCTCCCCGACCCTATAAAGAGGCGCGGGACGCGTACACCGGCATCATCGACATCATGAAGAACCAGGGGAAACAGTACGATGAAACGATTATCCGCGCCCTGCTGTTTTCCGTTTCGCTCTACCCGATCGGGCTTTTCGTTCTATTGTCAAACGATAAAGTCGGTCAAGTCATCGACGTGAACCCGGAAAACCCCAAATACCCCATCGTCGAGGTTAGCGGAGAACTTCGACCCGACGGCAAGCCGCGCGTTATCGAGACGAACGAATACGGAGTCCGCATCGTTCGCCCGTTGACGAAAGAGGAAGGCGCCGCCTACATCAAACCCCCAGACGAGGCTTAGCCCGCGACGCGCGGGTATTCTTGAAAAAAAATTAGAAAAAGAGGGTCACGCCGCCCGAGGCGATGGAATCATCGCCGCTTCCGGACTCGACGGAAAAGCCGCCGATTTTTCCGGCAGCCTCTTTATGACTCGTGATCGTGAATTTCTCGACAAGCGCCTTCAGGCGGTCGTTATGTATCGTCCACGTCCCATATCCCGATTCCAAAAGCAGGGCCGAGCGCTCGGCTTTGCAACTCTCGAGCGCGGCCTCAAGGTCCGAGGCGGATTCCGCGACGACGCCGCGCGCATCGCGAAGGCTCGAAACCAAAGAATCGATTTCGCCGCAGAGGGATTGGAATGAATCGGGATACACCCGCAGCGACAGCACGTCGCCGGCGAGTTCTTCCTGAAGCGATTTCATCCGGGTGAAAAACTCGGTTTTCGTCTGTTTAATCGCGTCGAGTTCCCGGGAATCCTTCGATGAGTTCTCCGAGAATTCACCGGTCAATTGCTCAATATCCTCGATAAACGTTTCCAAAACCGCGCGCGCGTCCTGGACCCGAAGATCGGCGCGCTGGATCAAATCGCTCATATATTCGACGGTATCCTTCACGGCGGCGATGGCGGGGTTTTTCGCGACCTCAATTTGCTGGGTTATTCGAACGTGCTGCAATCGCGCGATGATGGGGCGGATCATGTCGAAAATCGCGCGCAAATGCTTTACCTCGGACACGATCATCGTGCTGTCGCGAACCATCGTCCGCTGGCCGCGCTGGTACACGTTTAACTGAGCGATATAGTCCGAAAAGCCGCCGGTTATGCGATCGAGCAGGACCGGCAGGGATTTGCCGCGTCGATTCGCCGTTTCGAGGTAGGTTTCGATAAACGAAAGCCGCGTGCTCTCGACCTCGTCCAGGATTTCGTGAACCCGATCCCAATTCCCCGAAAACGTTTGAATGGAGGCGTCGAGATCGCGCATGATGTCGCGGATGATTTTTATGCAGATCGACAGGAGCTCGGTATCGAGGGTGAGGCGATCCAATCGTTCGTCTATTGAGGCACCCACCGAGGGATCGAGCTCGGACAGGGCGAGGATGATTTGATCGATCGATTGGCGAATAATGTCCTGGAGCTGAATGCCGGACATAGCCTCGTGAATCGGCGCGGAAACGTTTTGCGCGCGCCGTTCCATGGACTCCAACGAGGCGGAAGCTTCGCCGATAACGGGAACGATTTCAGCCCCGGAGGTCTCGGTCCCGGAAGTAATGACGCGCCGCTGAACCGCGGAAATCGACTCAAACGAGGACCGCAGGGCGTCGTTTTTCTCGATGAGCTTCGTTTCGTCCTGAATAAGCGAGTTCGAAAGCGAAATCATGCTGGCTGAAAGCCGCTTTAGGTTTTCCGTGATACAGGAAAAAGCCCGACCCTTTTCGCCCGACTTGATCGAAATGACCATGGCGTTCAGCGAAATGATCTCGAGTTCCTCGGAATCGGTACGGATAGAAGAAACGCGCTCGGTAATCTGGCTCAAGGCCGACATTTTCTCGCTCAGGGCCGAGAAAACGCCGGAATTTCGGGCGTTATAGGACTCGAAAAAACTCACCTCATCCTGATTATAGCAAGAAAAACCCTCAGACAACGCGCGAAACGCCGAACCGAGCGCGGCGAGCGACGACGACTCGGAGTTGGACGTTATCGCCAACAACTCGGGGAAAATGTTACCCATTCGCGTATATATTCGTTCCGTCTCGGCGCTACATGCGGTGATGCCGTCGTGGATTCGCTTCGTGTCCATAGTGAAACTATAACCCATTGTCCGCATCCGTGTAAATCAAATACCGCGCGGACCGTTCGTTTTGCGGACTGCGCTTACGAGGCGGCGCTGCCGTCCAGCCCGATCTCGGAAGCGACCTTCCGCATACCGGCGATCGTTTGGGCGATCGCTTCGTCCAAATCCATGCCGAGCATATCGACGCCCGCCTGTATGACCTCGCGATTGCAGCCGGCGGCGAAACCGGCGGATTTCCATTTTTTCTTAACGGATTTCACCTCAAGATCGGCGAGGCTTTTGCTCGGGCGCATCAAGGCGGTCGCGTACACGAAGCCCGAAAGCTCGTCGATGGCGTAAAGCGTTTGCTCGCAGGCTGTTTCGGGTTTGACTTCGTTCACGAGGCCGTATCCGTGACTCTCGATGGCGCGAATCCAGGCATCAGGAACCGCGCCTGAGAGAATTTCGCGAGTCCTCGCGCAGTGCTCGTCGGGGTATTTCTCGAAATCGATATCGTGCAGGAGGCCGATGCAGCCCCAAACGTCGGGGTTTTCGCCCGATTTTTCGGCGAAATGACGCATCACGGCCTCGACCGTAACCGAATGGCGAAGGAGCGTTTCTCCCGAAACCCATTCCTGAAGCAGGGCATACGCGCGGTCTCGGCCGATCGGCGCGGTGTTTTCGTTATCCATACCAAAGCCTCCGTTCGCTCATCTTATACCCCCGCTCGAGGCGAAACAAGGGGATTGTTTTTTTCCCGAGCGTTCGTATTCGGTAACGCATGGTTCCTTGCCGCGTGTTGAATTGACCGCATGGAAGTTAATCAGTACCTTAAAAGTATCTCGCTTTTTGGAGGGTTTGATGAGTAAAGGCTTAAAGACGGCGATTATCGTTATCGGCGGCGTACTGGTGATCGTATTCATGGTATCGAAGGACGAAGGGGTGAAAAGCCAATGGAGCCAAGTGCAAAACGCCTATCAGCGCAGGGCGGACCTCATCCCGAACCTCGTCGCGACGGTCAAGGGCTACGCGAAGCACGAATCAGAGGTGTTCACCCAAATCGCCGAGGCGCGTTCCAAGGCAGGCGGCGTGACGAACATTAGCTCAGACGTGCTCGACAATCCCGAAACCTTCAAAAAATACCAACAGGCGCAGAACGAGCTGAGCGGAGCCCTCCAGCGGCTCCTCGTCGTCTCGGAAAATTATCCAGAACTGAAGGCCGACCAAAATTTTCTCGCGCTCCAAGATCAGCTTGAGGGCACGGAAAACCGCATTGCAACGGAGCGCAACCGTTTCAACGAGGCGGTAAGGGATTACAATGTCTTCATTCGCCAATTCCCCCGCTCCATTATCGCGAACATGTCCGGCTTCCGCGAAAAAGCGTATTTTGAGGCCGACGAGAGCGCGCAAAAAGCGCCGACGGTGACGTTCGAATGACGCGCGCGCGACTCGCCAAAAAACTTTGCCTTTCCCCGGCCGATCTCGAGGAGATCCGAACCGCCGTTCGCGCGGCCGAAGGCGGCACGACCGGCGAGATAGCCCTTGCGGCCATCGGCGAAAGCGCGGACTACTCTTTTTTCGAGCTTTTCGCGGCGGTCATGATCGGGGTTCTCGTTTTCGCGATTACCCTGCCCTTTCATGGCGCGATCGAGGCTGTAATGGCCCGATGTTTCTGGGTTGACGCGCCCTGGCACGCGACCGCTTTCGCGGGAATCGTCTCGTTCGCGGCTATCCCGATCGCTTTCGCCCTCGCGAATATTCCGGCGATAGACCGGCTCGTCATTCCGCGCGCGACGCGCGCAAATCGCGTTACCGCGCGATCGTTTCGCCATTTCGTCGAAAGCGGCGCGTACACGACCGTCGACCGAACGGGAATTCTCATTTTCGTGTCGCTCCTCGAGCGGGAAGTGCGCTTCGTGGCGGACGCGGGCATCAACGCGAAAATACCGCAAGAAACGTGGGACGCGCTCGCCGCCGCGCTCGCGAGCGGCATTCGCGCGGGAACGGCGAAAGACGCCTTCGTCGCCGCGGTCAATGCGTGCGGAACCATCCTCTCGAGGCATTTTCCGGCGAAAAAAGAAAACCCGAACGAACTGCCCGACGGGCTCGTGCTATTGGAGGGCGACGAATGATCGGAACGATTTCCCCCAAAAAGGCGTTTTTGCTCGCCGCGACCGCGGCCTTCTGCGCGGCTCTCCCGCTCTCGGCCCTTGAGGTTCCCGCCATGGCCGGTCCGGTGAACGATGTGGCCGGCGTAATGACCGCGAATGAGCGAGCGGAACTCAGCGCCTACCTTACGGAAGTTTCCAACGAAACCGGAACGCAAGTCGCCGTCCTCGTCGTCAATTCGCTCGAGGGCGAGTCGATTGAAACATACTCGATGCGCGTCGCGGAAGCCTGGAAACTGGGGCAAGCCGACGCCGATAACGGCGTGTTGCTGACGGTGTCGGTAGCCGATCGGGCGCTTCGCGTCGAAGTGGGGTACGGGCTCGAGGACAAGATTACCGACGTGAAAAGCGGACTCATCATTCGGCAGGTCATCGTGCCGTATTTCCAGAAAGGCGCGTACGGGAGCGGCATTATCGCCGGAGCCAAGGCGATAGCCGAAACGGCGACCGGACGAGGGGACTTTACCGCGGCAACGAAGCCGAGCGCCGATCAATCGAGCGAAAGCGGCGGAGCGGGCGTTCTCGCCTTCGCGTTTTTCTTCGTTTTTTTCTTCTTGTTGCGCGCGAGCGCGGCCGGGAGACGAGGCCGTTCCCGAGGCATCGGCGGTCTCCTTTCGGCCATATTCCTTGGGGAAATGCTCGGAAGCATGAGCGGAAGGCATCGCGGAAACGGCGGATTCGGCGGGGGAAGCGGCTTTTCCGGAGGAGGATTCTCCGGAGGCGGTTTTTCGGGCGGCGGCGGCGGATTCGGCGGCGGCGGGGCTTCCGGCCACTGGTAAAGGATCGAGAAGAGTGCCTTACCGGAATCGCTCAAGCGATTCCGGTAAGCCGTTACGGCGAAGTCGCGCGAAGCTCCGCGATTTCCGCAGGCGTTAAGGGGCGATAATCGCCGGGAACGAGATTTTCGTCCAGCGAAAGCGAGCCCATCGCCGTGCGCCGTAAATACGAAACTTCGTTCCCCACGACTTTGAACATTTTCTTTACTTGATGGTATTTCCCTTCCTGAATCGTGACGAAAAAACCGTTTTCTTCGGCGCCGACGCGCGTTAGCCGCGCCGGGAGACATTGAAATCCGTCCTTAAACGTAATTCCCGCGGCGAACGCGGCGGCGTACCGAATCGATTCCGCGTCGTTTACCGCGTCGCGAAGCCGGGCGTAATACGTTTTATCGACCCCGGTACGGGGAGAAGTGAGCCAATGCGTCAACGGACCGTCATTCGTAATCACGAGTAAACCTTCGGTGTCGTAATCAAGCCGACCGATCGGAAACAGATCCATCGCCGAGTACGGCTCATCCAAAAGGTCCATGACGGTCCGATGTTCGGGGTCAGCCGTCGACGTCACCGTACCGGCGGGCTTATTAAGCATCAAATACACCGACGTCATCAGCGCAAGGGGCTCGCCCCGCAACGTCAGCGCGTCGGCGTCCGGGTCAATTTGCGTGCCAGGATCGTCGCAAACCCGCCCATTCACGGTCACGACGCGTTCGCGCAAAAGGCGCTTAATGTCTTTTCGGGAACCTAAACCGTTATCCGAGAGGATTTTATCAAGTCGAAATTTCATTGTCGGCCAGTATACCTTCGCGGGCAGGGGCGAGCAAGATAGTACAAACGCCCGATTGACAGTGAAACCGCGCGCGTTTACTGTTTGAAACATTGTTTCATTTCAAAAGGATGGAAATACGATGAAGCGATTCATGGACTCGGAATTTTTACTGAAAACCCCAACGGCGCGAAAGCTCTTTCATTCGGCCGCCGAAAACGCCCCGATTTTCGATTACCACTGCCATCTCGACCCGCGGCAAATCGCCGAAAATAAACGCTTTGAGCACCTCACCGAGGCTTGGCTCGGCGGGGATCATTATAAATGGCGACAAATGCGCGCCCTTGGCATTGAGGAAAAATTCATCACCGGAGACGCTGACCCCTACGAAAAATTCCTCGCCTGGGCGCGCGCCGTGGAGCGTCTCATCGGCAACCCGCTCTACCATTGGACCCACCTTGAGTTACGGCGATTTTTCGGCATTGACAAACCGCTCTGCGAGAAAAGCGCCCCGGATATATGGAAAGCGGCCAATAAACGCCTCGCCGACGAGGCCTTATCCGTCAGGGGGATTTTCGCCTCGGCCCGCGTTCACGCGGTCGGGACGACGGACGATCCCGTCGATTCGCTTGAATATCACCGGCAAATCGCGGCGGGAACGGCGCCGATCGGCCCCATCGCCACGAAAGTCCTTCCCTCGTTTCGGCCGGACAAGGCGCTTGAGCTGACCGCGCCGGGCTACGCCGAATATCTCGATGCGCTCTCCGCCGTCAGCGGCGTAGCGATTAACTCCGCCGAAAGCCTAATCGCCGCGCTCATAAACCGGCTCGATTTTTTCGCGGCTTCGGGTTGCCGCGCGGCCGACCACGGCATGGGACGCATACCCTTCGCGCGCGCGTCGCATGACGACGTCGAAAAAGCCTTCGCCCGCGCCCGAAAAGGAGAATCGATAACGGAAAACGAGGCTAACGGCTTTAAAACCGCGCTACTCGTCGCGCTCGCCGCCGCCTACGAAAAAAGAGGCATCGTCATGCAACTGCATTTTTCGGCGATTCGGGACAATAATCCCCGCGCGTTCGCCCGGCTCGGGGCGAATACCGGCTTTGACGCCGCCCATGACGTCGAAATCGCGGCGCCGCTATCCTCTCTTCTCGGCGCGATGGAAGAAAACGGCGGCTTACCCAAGACAATCCTCTACTCGCTGAACCCGAAAGATTATTATTCGATGGCGACCCTCATGGGATGCTTTCAGGGAGGCGTTCCCGGCAAAATGCAAATGGGCTCGGCCTGGTGGTTTTCCGATCATCGCGACGGCATGGAAACCCACCTGAGAACGCTCGCGAACCTCGGCATGCTGCCGCTCTTCGTCGGTATGCTCACCGATTCGCGCAGTTTTCTGTCCTATCCCCGGCATGAGTATTTTCGCCGCATTTTGTGCAATCTCTTGGGAGAATGGGTCGAGAATGGCGAATATCCGGCCGACCTCGCGGGGCTCGGGCAAATCGTCGCCGACGTTTCTTTCGGCAACGCGCTGAGGTATTTCAACTGAACGCTCGGCGTGCTATAATCCGCGGCATGGAGAATGAGGAATCGGAAAAGCAATCGAGCGCGGTCGCGCGTACCATGCGCGTCATGGAACTGCTATCCGGCCACAAATCCATCAACCTCGAGCAGCTCGCGCGGGAGTCAGAGCTCCCGAAAGCGACGCTTCTGCGGTTTCTCGGCGCGCTCGCGAATCTCGGCTACGTTTACCGCGACCCCTACGATCAATACTCGCTCACCCTTAAAATGTTCTCCGTCGGTTCCCGATCCTTGGAGCACCTCGAACTCGTTCGCGTCGCGCGTCCCATCGCCGAAAGTCTTGCCGAACGGCTCCGCGAAACGGTGCATATGGGCATCCGGGAGGAAACATCGGCGATATACGTGCTGAAAGTGGAATCAAAATATACGATCCGCATGCATTCGCGCGTCGGGAAGTCCATACCGCTGTACTGCACGGGAATCGGCAAGGCGCTACTCGCCGACCTGCCGAAAGAGGAGCGGGACGCTGCGCTCGACGCCATGGAACTCGTCCCGTTCACGGAAAATACGATAAAAACGCGCGCCGCTCTCGTAGAGGAGCTTGCCGCGATAACGGACTCAGGCGTTTCCCTTGATCGGGAAGAGCATGAAGAGGGGATTATGTGCATCGCCGCTCCCGTCCGCGACTACTCCGGCAGCGCGGTAGCGGCTCTCAGCGTTTCCTGGCCGCTTTTTCGCTACGCTGCCGACCGAGAGGCGGAATACGTGGACGCCGTAAAAACCGCCGCTCGTCGCATTTCCGAACTGCTTGGAAATTAATGGCGATTTTCCGGCGCGCCGGTAACCGCGCGGCAGCTTCCCCCGCTCGGACGAGGGAAGCGATAACGAGCCGTTTTTACCGCTGAACGCGGCCGCTTCCGTCTCCCTTCAAGAGCGCTTCCACTTCGGATCGCCGCGTAAGATTGAAGTCGCCGTCAATCGAGTGCTTTAGGCATGACGCCGCGACGGCGAACTCCAGGGCTTTTTGATCGTCTCCCGGAAATTCCAGCAAACCGAAAATAAGTCCCGCGGAAAACGAATCGCCGCCGCCGACGCGATCGATGATATCGTCGATGTCATATTTTCGGGAAAGGAAAAATCCGCTTTTCGACGCCAAGGCGGCCGACCAGCCATTGCGGTCGGCGGAGCGGGATTCCCGCAGCGTAATCGCGACCCGCGACAGGTTCGGGAATTCCTTGAGAACCGTCGCCGCAAGCCGCTCGTACGCGCCCGTATCAAGGGAACCCGAGGATACGTCGACGGCGGGAAGCTCAATGCCTAAGCATTTCTGGATATCTTCCTCGTTCGCGATCGCGACGTCCGCGTGCGCGATGAGCTCACGCATGACTTCTGGCGCTTTTTTCCCGTAATTCCAGAGTTTTTTCCGGTAATTGAGGTCGATCGATACCGAGCAACCCGCTTTTTTCGCCTCGATAACAGCTTTCAGCGCGGTTACCGCCGAGGTCTCGGAGAGGGCGGGCGTGATGCCCGTGATATGAAACCATTGGGCTCCCGCAAACATCGACGGCCAATCAAAATCCTCCGGCCGCGCCGCGGAAATGCAGGAATAATCCCGATCATACACGACGTTCGAAGCCCTCTGATTTGCTCCGGTTTCAAGGTAATAGATACCGAGGCGACCTTTCGCCCGACGAACGTTCGATACGTCGACTCCATGTTTGCGCAGTTCCGCTACGGCCGCGTCCCCAATGGGATTATCGGGAACTACCGACGCGAATACCCCTTGCTTTCCCAGCAAGGATAGCGAAACGGCGACGTTCGCCTCCCCGCCGCCAAAGGTAGCCTCAAGAGCGGGAGACTGAAAGAAACGCTCATGACCGGGACTTTTCAGGCGAAGCATGATTTCGCCAAAGGTGACTATTTTATCCATAAAAAAATTCCTCCTAATAATGGGCTCTCGAATATCCGAATGAAAACAGTGTACTCTATCGTTGTCACGCGGTCAATATTTTATGAAACATAGTTTCATTTATTTCATTTCTCTGCTACAATCATGCTATACTGTCTATCTAAAGGAGCGCAGCATGCATCCCATACTTTCTCAACTCGGTTCAATTGGCCTCGTGCCGGTCGTAAAAATCGACGACGCCCAGAAAGCCGTCCCCCTCGCGAAAGCGTTAATCGACGGGGGACTTCCCTGCGCGGAAGTGACGTTCCGAACCGCGGCCGCGGAAACCGCCATCGCCGCTATTGCCCGCGCGTATCCCGAAATGCTCGTCGGCGCGGGAACCGTCATCAACGTCGAGCTCGCGAAAAAAGCCGTCGCCGCCGGCGCGAAGTTCATCGTTTCGCCCGGATTTAACCCGGCCGTCGTCGATTGGTGCCTCGAAAACAACGTGCCCATCGTGCCCGGGGTGAATAATCCCAGCGGCGTGGAAGCGGGACTGGAGCGCGGCCTCGAGGTGCTCAAATTCTTCCCCGCGGAGGCGTCGGGCGGCGTCGCTATGCTGGACGCCCTCGCCGGACCCTTCTCGCAGGTAAGTTTTATGCCGACCGGCGGCATCGACCTAAAAAACCTCCCCGACTACGCGAAACGGCGCAACGTGCTCGCGATCGGCGGGACATGGATGGTAAAGGCCGACCTTATCGACCGAGAGGACTGGGCCGCCATCGCGCAGCTGTGCGCCGAGGCGCGGGCGGCAATCCACGGCTTCACGTTCGCCCACGTAGGGATCAACGCGAAAGACGCGGACGACGCGACATCCGTCGCGGGACGATTCGCTCTTTTCGGTTTCGCGCCAAAAGCGGGAAACAAGTCCATTTTCAACGATACCGTGATCGAGGTAATGAAAGGACCCTTCCGCGGCGACCGCGGGCACATCGGCCTCAAATGCTGGAATATCGAGCGGGCGCTCGCCTATCTCGAGCCGTACGGATTTCGGGGAGTCGAGGAAACCGCCCAATACGACAAAGGGAAACTCTCGGTCATCTACCTCGAACCGGAAGTTTCCGGATTCGCCGTTCACCTCGTCCGGGCAAAATAGAAAAGAAAACTCTCTAGCTCTTTCCATTACTTTTCAGTTATACTGAAGAGTAATGGACATCGATCAGTTTTTGAACGAGACACACACTATTGACGCGACGCCTCAAGCGCCCCAGCAGACCTCGACCGATATCGTCGTGCTTAATCCGGAGGAACGCGCCCTCGTCAATCGTGTATTCGAGAATTTGCGCGTATACTCGCCGGAAACGATGGTCGGCGTCGCGACGCGCGTCATGGATTTGGAACGCTTGGCCGTCTCGGTATCGCGCTATCCTTCCATGCACGAACGCGGCATCGTCGCCGTTCCCGGCGGCCAAACGGAAAGCCTCGTCGAAACGCTTTGCACGATCGGCGACGGCGAACGGCTCCTCAGCCTCCCGACGAAGGCCATCCTCGGACAAGGCTTCCTCGTGGCGAAATTTCACGCGTTTTCCGCGATCACGAAAGTCGCCGTTAACTCATTTTTTTCCGATTCCGACGTCCAGGCGCTCCGTCAGGCCACGCTCAACGTCATGTTCACGTTGATGGCGGAAGACGTCTATCTGTCCCTGCTCGACGACCCGAACCTCAATCCCGACGTCCGCCGCGACGTCGCCGAATCCCTCGCGGAACTGTGGGAACACCGCCTCGACCAGCACGTCACCGGCGTCGCCCCGGTTTTGGACGCCGTTTGGAACGTGCGCGACAAAATCGCGCCGAATTTCGGGACGATGGTCGGCACGAGCGAGCTCTTGCTCATTTCAATAGCCCTCGACGATTCCTGGCAAAAATTCATATCGACGAGAATCGGCGCCCCGGACGTCGCGACCGCGATGGAGGAATTCCTTTTCGGCCTTTCCTTCGAGGATATCAGCCTCATCAGAAAAGAGCTGAAATCCCGGGGAATGTCGGCGATCGGCCGCGACGAGGTCCCCGGCATCGTCGGACACCGCGCGGCGCTCTCAAACGAGGACCCAAAAATTTTCTATCGCGCCTATACCCAGCGCCGCAACAACGCGAACGCCCGCAAGCGACTCGGGGCTTCGGGACCTAAAAAAACGCTCGAGGATCACTACATGCAATTCATTTTTGAGCAATTCCGGGAGCGGCAGAAACATGGCAGCTAATCGCGCGCCGTTTCGCTTCGGCGAAAAACTCCGCGCGGTACGGGAACGAAAAGGCCTCACCCTCAAAGTCGTCGCCCAGGCGGCGGGCGTGAGCGAAAGTCTCGTCTCCCAAATCGAGCGGAACCGCGTCTCGCCGGCGATCGATACCCTTCTCGCCCTCGCGGACGCCCTCGAAATCGATCTCGAATACCTTTTTCAGGAATACCGCCGCGATCGGCCCGTCCGCATTATCCATCCGGAAGCGCGGCGAACGATCGACGAAAGCGACGTCTCCTACGAAGAGGTCGTGCGACCGCTCGAAGACGACGGCGTGCACGCGATTGAGGCCTATTACATCACGATTCCCGTCGGGGGAGAGACGAAACGCGGCTCCTACGGACACTTAGGCCGAGAATTCGGCATCGTGACCGAGGGACAGGGCGAACTTCACTACGAAACGAGCGCGCATCCGATTAAAATCGGCGACAGTATCTCGTTTTCCGCGACGGCTCCGCACACGCTAAAAAATACCGGGGCAAAACCTTTTAAGGCGCTCTGGGTCGTTACGCCGCCCCAGCGTTTTTCGTGACAAAATTAAACACAATATTTTTTTATCTATAAACTTATCACGATATTGACAATGCGTGCATACTTTTGCATAGTGTAATCGATATTTTTTATCGATTACTTGAAAGGAGTATGTATGGCAAACATCATTGGAAGTCCGGAGCGATACGTTCAGGGAAGCGGAGTCCTGGCGGAACTGTGCAAACACGTGCAAAGCATGGGAAAATCGCCGTTCATTCTCGTCAGCGAATCAGGAAAGAAACGCGTTGAAGGGTCCATCGCCTCGGGCGCCCGAGAATATAACACGAAACTGACGTTCGAGACTTTCCGCGGCGAATGCTCGCGCAACGAAATCGACCGATTGGGATCCTTGTTCAAAAACTCCGGCTGCGACGTCATAGTCGGCATCGGAGGCGGCAAAATCCACGACACCGCCAAAGCGGTCGCCCACTACGCGAAAGCGCCCATCGTCATCGTGCCGACCATCGCCGCGACCGACGCGCCGTGCAGCGCCCTTTCCGTCATTTACAGCGACGAGGGCGTTTTCGAGGAATACCTATTCCTCCCCCGGAACCCCAACATGGTCTTAGTCGATACCGACATCATCAGCAAAGCCCCGGCACGACTCCTCGTTTCCGGCATGGGCGACGCCCTCGCGACGTACTTTGAGGCCCGCGCCTGCAAGCAATCGGACAGCGGCAACTTCATCGGCGGAAAATACACGGTTACGTCCATGGCGATCGCCCGTCTTTGCTACGACACGCTGATCGCCGACGGCGTCAAGGCGCTCGCGGCAGTCAAGGCCGGCGTTTGCACCAAGGCGCTCGAGAACGTCGTCGAGGCGAACACCTACCTTTCGGGCATCGGCTTCGAGAGCTGCGGCATCGCCGCCGCGCACGCGATCCATAACGGATTCACCGCCATCGCCGAAACCCACCACTGTTACCACGGGGAAAAAGTCGCGATCGGAACCCTCGCCCAGCTCGTCCTCGAAAACGCCGACACGGAAGAATTCGCGCAAGTCATGAATTTCTGCCTCGACGTCGGCCTTCCCACGACCCTCGCCGACCTCGGCATAAACGAGATAAAGGTTCCTGAGTTAATGAAAGTAGCCGAACTCGCCTGCAGCCCCAACGACACAATGGGCAATATGCCGTTCGCCGTCACCCCGCGCATGGTTTGCGACGCGATCATCGCCGCCGACGCGCTCGGCCGAGAGTATAAGGCGAAACGGGCAAAATAAAAAAAGCCGCCGATTTCACTATTGGCGGCTCCGTTCGAGCTTTCGGCACGATGGAGCGTTCTCAGCCCCGCCGATCGCGCGCAAAAAAAGGCGGCCAACCGGCCGCCTTTTCTTATTTCACGTACTGCTTTTTGAGGAAGTCAAGGTCGAGCTCGGGATAGAGCACGAACTTCGCGAGCAGCTTGTCGACGGCCGCCTGGGCTTCCGCCTTCGCCTTCTCGTCCACGATGACTTTCCCCTTGCTCGGCGTTCCCTTGTCGGTTAAGCCGGGCTTGGAGTTATCGAGCACGAGCTTGATAATCCGCGCGACTTCCTTCATCTCGGTCTCGCCCATGCCGAGCGTCGTCACGGCCGGCGTTCCGATGCGGAGGCCGCTCGTCCACCAGGAGCCGTTCGGGTCGAACGGGAGGCTATTCCGGTTCAGCGTCACGCCGCAGTCGCTCATCGCGGTCTCGGCCTGGCGGCCGGTCAGGCCGAACGTCGTCGCGTCGAGGAGCATCAGGTGGTTATCGGTGCCGCCCGTCTGGAGCTTGCAGCCGAGCTTCACGAGCTCGGAAGCGAGGGCGCGCGCGTTCGCCTGCACTTTTTTCGCGTAGGCCTGATAGGCCGGCATCCGCGCTTCCTTGAGGGCGATCGCCTTCGCGGCCATCACGTGGCCGAGCGGTCCGCCGAGCACGAGCGGGCATCCCTTATCGACGAAATCGGCGAATTCCTTTTTGCACAGGATGAGCGCGCCGCGCGGCCCGCGGAGCGTCTTGTGCGTGGTCGTCGTCACGACGTCGGCCCACTTCACGGGATCTTCGTCGCCGGTAAACACCTTGCCCGCCACGAGTCCGGCGAAATGCGCCATGTCGACC
>QKAR01000158.1 GCA_003246335.1 Spirochaetales bacterium
GTCCTTATCGACGCGTCGAATGGTCGACAGCTCGAGCACGACTTTCTCGGTTTGCTCGCCCGTCAATTTCGCCATGATTTTCGCCGCTTCCTCGACTCCGATGAGCAAGAGAAATTTCGCGACTTTTCGATAGGGGTTTTCCTTGGACCCCGGACCGGCGCCGGGTACCTTTACTAAACCGGGGAGCGGAACGGACGCGCGCGCGCGCGGAGCAGGCTCCACGTCGCGAGGTTCCGACCCGTTTTGATGGACCGATGTTTTTTTTGCGGCAGGATCGGCGGCGCCGACCGTTTTCCCCGGGGCGCCGCCGGCGATGTCAGAAGAGGAACCGCCCTTTAGCGTTTTATTGTATGCGCCAAGGCGGCGATCGTTCAAGTTCATGGAAATATCATATCAGCGGCCGGGGGTGGGGTCAACCGACGGTCCCTTCGAGCCATCGCTTACGCCGCGCGGCCTGATCGATTAAGACGGCGTCGAGTCCATAGGGCGCGTAGAATTTCACCGAACCCGCGTTGCCGTCCTCGCCGACG
Organism: Spirochaetales bacterium; assembly: GCA_003246335.1. GTDB lineage: Bacteria > Spirochaetota > Spirochaetia > Treponematales > Treponemataceae > Teretinema. Next base: position 531 of record QKAR01000158.1, read on the forward strand.
GCCGAAAGCGACTCGTTCCCTATCGACTCCGAAAATTCGGCGAGGGGCAACGATCCTTCCGCGGTTGCAACCGCGCTACGTATCGCGCGCGCGGCGCGGTCGACGGCGATATCGAAAAGATCGCGAACCGAATCCGTTTTCTCCGCGCCGTCGATGGGGTTCCGCCAGGCCGCGCGCCCCCGGTTCAGCCAGTCTATCGATTCGGGGATACCGTTGGGATGGAGGAGAGCGACGTCGCCGACCGCGAACGTGATGAACAGTTCGGCGCGCTCGGGGTCGACCGGCCTATCCATTCTCGTGAGCGATGGATCGCTGAGTCGGTAAAAGCGGAGGGCGTCGACGAACGCGTTCCTGACTCGGCTTTCTGCGGCCACTCTCGAGGATTCCTCGAGCGGAAACGTCATGGCAAGAGACCGCGCGATCGGCGGAACGAGATCGTCATAGTCACCTCGCTCAAGGCCCAAGGTATTTACGCAATCGAAGCCCGAAACCGCCGATCCGCTCAGGCTCTCGAATAGCGCGGCGTCCAATATTCGCTCGAAAAAAACGTGATAGCGGTCGGCGCGCACGCTCGGAATGGCCGCAGCGCGATCGAGAAAAGAACGGTACACTATGTAGGGATGGAATACGCGGTCGACGCATTGATGGGTAACGAAACCAAGGAACCATGAAAGCGGGCGGGAAAAAACGGAGTCCCTTTTTCCTATGCCTTCGCAAATACCCGATTCCCGCGCAAAATGAGCGCAAAAGTCGCCGTAGCACCGTCGATGCAAAAGTCGGGAAAACGCGAGGCCGAGCGGTTCGGTCCTCCGGTTGTGCGCGAAAACGTCCGGTCCTTGACAGCCAAAGTGAAAAAGTCGAGAAACGACGTTATTCGAGACGCCCGCCCGGTCGGCGGCAAAGCGGCCGACGAGGGAATGGATTATTTGCGAGGGCATTCAAGCGGGATTAAAACGCCCTGCGCGACGTCAGGATCGCGCTTCTTAATCCCGAGAGCGGCGTAATGGCATTCTGCGCCGTCGGGCCCAGGCACGGCAAGGGTAAGCGCTATACGGTCGGAATCGCCGGAAAGCCACGGCCCTACCGCCGATTGGAGGATTTTGAAAACATTCCCGTCCGCGACCGTCGAGCGGAAACCGTCTCCCGCGGACCATGTCCACTCGAACGACGCCTCCCGATCGAAAAAAAACTGAATAAGCTCGCACTTTTCGGCGAGCGCGCGAAAGCGCGCCTCGGCCTGCTGGACGCGCTTTTCGAGTTTGTATTTATACAGCACGGTGTCGAGCGTCGTCGCGAGGCTATCAGGGTTAATCGGCTTGAGCAAATACCCAGAATAAGAAATTTCTTTCGCGCGAACGAGGCTCGAAAGATCGGGCGACGAAACGCAAAACACGATGGGCAAATCGTTGCTTTTATGTATTTCCCGCGCAACGTCGATACCATCCATCGCCCCAGTCAAAATCATGTCGAGGAGGATGATGTCCGGCTGAAATCTCTTCGCCGCCGCGATGGCTGCTTGGCCGCTATCGACGATAGCGACGACGTCATACCCCAAGCGCATGACCATTCCTTGGAGGTCGAGGGCAACAATAGCGTCATCTTCCGCGATGAGAATCTTCGCTCGTACATCATTGGGCAATTCGGACATTCCTCACGGGCTCCCTTGTTTCGGCGCTGCTTGTATACGTAAAGTCTAGCCCTTTTATTCCATAGCCGTCAATACTTGACACTTCCCTCACTTGAGGGATATAGTTGTCCTCGCCTCGTGAGGCATCGTTTACAGTTTCTTTTGTCGGGCAATAGCGCAGGTGGTTAGCGTACAAGTCTGGGGGACTTGGGGTCGCCGGTTCGAGTCCGGCTTGCCCGACAAAAGAAATTGGACTTTATCCCATACGAAAAAACACCGCGTCCCTGCGGTGTTTTTTTTCAATTGCTGCGTTTAAAGTTCACCGCGCGCGATGAGAATTTTACTGCCCGAGATAGTACCGGGTAATATACCGAATTCTCGCGTCGGCCTCGGCCCAACGAGCGCTTTCGGGCCACGCGGCGGTAAGCGTCTTATACGCGTCAAGCGCCTTTCGAATATCCCTCGTCGCCCCGTTCGCCTCGTACGCCTGACCGCGCAAAAACCAGCCTTCGTCGAGGGAATCGACCGCGACGCTGAAAAATTTCTCGAGCGAGGTAAGCGCGGCGCTTACGTCTCCGGAGGAGAGGCTTTTACGCGCGCTTTCCAGCAACGCGGGCGCGTCGAGCCCCGTTTGAGTGGCGGACGCCGCGACCGGAGCCGAAACCAGCGAGGGCTCGTCAGAGACCGACTCGTTGGCGGCGGAGGGGTTCTGCGAGGAGACAGTCGTCGCGCCACTTACGGGGTTATCCGACGGAGATTTCGGGGCGACGACGGAAGCGTTCGACGCCGAACCGCCACTCACCGCGACGGCGCCCTCGGGCCTATAATCGGGGGCCCGCACCTTCCCGCTTTTTTTTGACGCCGAATCAACGACAGCGACGCCGAGCCTATCCGAGGAAAATGAATCCTGAAGGACGTCGAAGCGAGTAAACTCGAGAATGTAATCGCCGGGCTTTACCGCCTTAAACGTGAACAGGGTGTCACCGTTATCGAGTTTTCTCGTCTCGTAGCTCACGCCGTTTTGGGCGGACGCGTCCCCGAGATACACCCAGCCAGTCCCGGGATACCAGGCCTCGAGCGTTTGACCGACGGTAAGCGTCGCCGAACGCGAAGGAGGATTAGCCGCGACGGCGGGGACGCTTTCAACCGCCGGAGGCACCGGCTCTGCCGTCCAAATTCCCGGCATAACTTCTGATTTTTTTTCCTCGTCGGCTTTTTTTTCCGCCTTGGGCGCAGGAGCAGGAGCGGGAGCGGGAGCGGTCGCCGCCGGTTTTGTTGGGGGAGGAACTGTCTTCGCGCTGTCTTTCGTCTCCGTCGCGGCCTGCGCGGGCGGAATGTAATTCGGATCGGGTTCGGGATAAAAATATAACAGCCGGCTTTCGGGCGGGGCGTTCAATTCGTCGACTAAAACGGGGGCGGATTCGGCATCGGGCCCCGCGCTCGGTTCCGCGACGGGAGTTTCCCCTTGCGGAGTCGTCGCTTCTGGGAGGGCGGCGATTTCCGGTTCAGGTGCCGTCTCGGGTTGGATGGGCTCGCCAACTTGCGAGTCTTCCGGATCAAGGTCCTGCGACTCGGCTACGGAAACGGGATCGACCGCGTCCGCACTCGGACCGGCTTGCCGCGCGGGTGGGACCGTGAGGCAGGAAACCGAAGCGAGCGCCGACAGCGCGCAAAGTCCGAGCAAAAAAATATTTTTCATGGAACCGACTCCAGCATAGCGTCTACGCTCGCCTGCCCAATGGCGCGCAAACGCTCAAGGGAGGCTTCGTCCGGCTCAGTATACCATCTTTTCGCCTCGTCGACATTCCATGCGGGTTTTCTGCCGCGAAACAGCAAAACGCCGGGCACCTGCAACGGCTCGGCAGGAAGAAAGAGCTCGGTGACGGGGATTGCGTTCGCCGTGGCCGCCGAAAGCACTTTCTCTCGCTTTGAGGAATTCACGCGCATGACGATCAGAAAAATTACGCAAAGCAGCAACAGCGCGGCCGCGCCGGCGGTCATGACGACTCGATGCGACTCGATGAAATCGACGACGTCATCCCGGTCTATCACTGATCGACTTCCTTCCTAGCCTCAGATACATCGGAAGACGATTCGGTCGGTCCCTTTTCCGTCTCGTTCGGCCGCAGGTCGGCATCCGACGTCTCTTCGTTCGGCCGTTCGACGGTCGCGTCTTCGGGAGTCGCATCCGTATCGCCGGGATCCTGATCAACCGCGGGTAGACGGCTTTCCTCCGCATCGGCGGATGAGGTCTCGCTCAGCGGGATTTCGGCCGTCAAGTTATCGGACGGCGCGGGCGAATCCTCGGGAGACCGAGAATCGTCGACGGCAGGCGCTCTCGCCTCCCTAGACCTTCGAACCGGGTGCGGGGGAACGACCACGCCTTCCTCCGGTGCCACGTCCTCTTCCTCGAAGTTCTCGATGTCCGGCAAATTATCCTCGCCGTGCTTGTCTGCCTCGTTCTCGAGCTTAATCGCGATGACTTTCGTGACGCCCGATTCCTCCATCGTGACGCCGAGCATGGTGCTCGCGCCCATAACCGTCTTTTTGTTATGGGTGATAACGATGTACTGGCTCACGTTCGCGAATTCGCGGAGCGCGTTGACGAAGCGCGTCACGTTCTGCTCGTCGAGCGCCGCGTCGATCTCGTCAAGGAGACAGAACGGCGAGGGCTTAACCATATAAGTCGCGAACAGCAGGGCGACCGCGGTCATCGATTTCTCTCCTCCGGAAAGAAGGCCGATGTTCTCCAGTTTTTTCCCCGGCGGCTGCGCGTAAATGTCGATGCCCGACTCAAGGACGTTCGTGGGCTCGGAAAGCCTGATTTCCCCGCGACCTCCGCCGAACAGGCGGCGGAACATGTTGTGGAAATTTTTCTTGATCATGTTATAGGTCGAAAGGAACAGTTCGGTCGACTCGGCGCGTATTTCCTCGGTGATGCGCTTCAGGTCGTCGCGGGCCTTCTGCAGGTCGGCGATCTGGGCGGTTAGGAAGTCGTAGCGCTCTTTCGCCTCGGCGAACTCCTCGACGGCCATAAGGTTTACCGAGCCGAGTTCCTTGAGCGATTGGCGCGCCTGCGCGAGTTTTTCCCGAAGCTCACCCGCCGGCGTATTTATGGTAAACATGCGCTCCTCGAATTCCATGAGGTCGCGCGAGTGGGTTTCGCGGAAGTTTTCCTGTATGTTGCGCATCTCCGTCTCGCTCGTCGCGAGGTCGAGGTGCAGTTTTTCGAGCAATCCCTGAACCTTTCCCATCTCCGCGGTTCGCGCCTTGAGAGAATCCTGCTTCCCGGCGACGTCGGAATGGCGCGAGGAAATTTCCTTCTCGAGAGACTCAAGTTCGGCGGTGAGCGTCCGCCCCTTATACTCGATCGTCGCGAGATCGCTCTCGATCTCGGCCACCTGCTCGGCGATGTCGTCGAGGCGCTTCGTCTCGGTAAATATCTCGTTTTCCAAATCGCGAAGCGCGGCTTCCTGCGAGGCTAGGTCGCGGCGGATGAGCCGAGCCTGTTCCTCGGCCGCCTCTCCCTGCGTTTTCATCTGGACTTGGTTGAGCCTAAGGCCCTCGAGCGTTTTGCGGTACTCGTCGATTTTCCTGACGAGCTCGGTATTCTCGGTTTTGAGCGCGGAGATGCGCTCGCGCTTCTCGGCGATGGTGGAGCGGTTCGCGGCGATCTTTTCGTCGATCACGCGCTTCTTCGTGATGATACCCTCGGGAGAGAGGAATTCGTCGATGAATCCCGGCATGGTCGCCCGGTATGAGGCGAACGCCTTATCGAGTCCATCGGAAAGCGTCTCGAGCTCGCCGAACGAGCCGACGGCGTTTTCCGCGAAACGGCGGGTATCGGCGGCGGACGGCTCGTGCAGTTTCGCGAAATCCTCGAAAATGTTCTTACGACCACGAACGAGGACTTTCATCTGGTCGAGTATTTCCGACACGGCCCCTTCCGCGGACGCGCGCGAGCGCGACGAATAGCCGGCCGCGCGGAGTTTTTTGTCGAGCTCGGTGACGATGTCCTCGGTGATCGCCTGAAGGTCGGCTTCCATCTCGGCGCGATCTCCGTCGAGAGAGGCGATCTCGTCCTCGCATTTGACGGCTATCGTGTCGTTATCGGAGATTCGATTCCCGGCGATCGCGACGTTTTCCTCGAAAGACTCAATGTTTTTGCCGATATCGGCGAGCTTTCCCCGCAAGCTTCGAATGGTCTCGTCCTGGGCGTCCGCGTCTTCCCTAAGGCTTTCCACGCGATTCTCGACAGCCGTCTTTCGGCCTTCAAGCTGCGCGATCTTCGACTTAGCCTCGTCGCGCCGCTCGACGAGCAATTTCGCCTGCTTGTCTTTTTCGTTTTTCTCGACGGCGAGGCCGTAAATTTCCTTTTGACGGGCGATCAGCTTTTCTTCCATGGAATTAACGACGTCCATGTTTTCCTCAAGAGAGGCGTTTATGCCGTCGATTTCGCCCTTTATCGCGTCGCGTTTCTTTTTCGCGGTCTCTATGTCTTCCTGCTTGCGGTCGCGGTCCTGCGTAAAGCCCTTTAGTCGCAGTAGCTGGATATCGAGCTCATTCTCGAAAATTTGCTCGCGCAGCGTGCGGTATTTTTTAGTCTTTTCGGCCTGTACCTTGAGCGTGTCGTACGAGCGTTTCACCTCGCCGAGGATTCCCTCGATTTGGCGCATATTCTCCTCGGTCTTCTCGAGTTTACGCTCGGCCTCCGCGCCCTTCACCTTGAAGCGGGTAATTCCGGCGGCTTCCTCGAAAATATACCGACGCTCCTCGGGTTTGCTGGAGAGTATCTGGTCGATTTTCCCCTGTTCCATGACCGAATAGGCGGCTTTGCCGACGCCGGTATCCCAAAAAAGCTCGCGGATATCCTTTAGTTTGACGGCCTGATTATTGATGAAATATTCGCTTTCGCCGGATCGATAGAGTCGCCGTTTGATCGCGATCTCGCTCATGTCAAGGCTTAAAAGCCCCGTATCGTTCGAGAGCGTGAGGGTCACTTCCGCGACGTTCAACGCCTTTCGGGACTCGGTACCGTTGAATATGACGTCTTCCATCTTATCGGCGCGCATCGCCTTTGAGGCTTGCTCGCCAAGCACCCATTTTACCGCGTCGACGACATTGCTCTTGCCGCACCCGTTCGGGCCGAGCAGGGCGGTAATACCGTCGGCGAACTCGATATGCGTTCGATCCGCGAAAGACTTAAATCCGAATATATCCAACGTTTTGAGAAACACTGTCGGGAACCCCTTGGGAAAAAATGAAAAAAATCAGTATACTCTACCCCACCCGAGCGGTTCGGGTCAATCTAAATCACCATTCAAGTTTTTTCGTCGATGTCCGTTAATGAAACCATGAAACCCTCTATTTTGTTTTTTTGCCCCGACGAATCAGGCGAAAAAAACCTTTGCGCGGCGCTCCGCGAGAGGGGAATCGCGGTTCGTCGCGCGTCAAGCCTTTCATCTTTGCACATTGCCCTTGCCTCAGCGAGAATCGACGCGGTCGTGGTGTCGAGGGAAGAACTTGCGTCCCGGCGCATTACCCCAATGAGGCATTTGTGGGCATTCGCGTCGCGCCTTACCATCATCGAGTATGACGATTCCGAGCGGACTCGGGTCTCCGTCATCGCGCACAGAATACCTAAGCGAGCGACCACGCCGTGCGATACGGGCGGCGAAGACGAAAGGATTGAGCGCGTTCGAACGGCGATCGAGTCTTGTCTCCGGCCGCCGCTCGACCCGCAGCCAGAAGAGGCGCCGCGAACCAGAGAGGACCGCGAAACGGCCACAAACGCCGGCTGCCTCAAGGCGGCGGCCGCAAAACTCCACCGCAAACTCTTCGCCGTACTTGCCGCGATCGCCGAGTCGGGAAGCGAAGGCATAGGGAACGAGGCTATTCAGACGAGGATATGGGGACCGAACGAGCGAAACCGGGCGAAGGACGTGCAAATCTACGTGAGTAAAATCAGGAAATACCTCTCGTCTGAGCCAGGCATCCAGGCGAGCGTTTCGCTCGAGAAAAAACGTTATTATTTACGCGAAAAAAAAGCCTAGCGATGAACGCCAGGCTTACGAAACGGTTCACTTTCCGAGCACGGACGAGATTCGCTCGAGAACTTTCTTCCGATCGAGGGGTTTTACGATATAATTTTTAGCCCCGAGCAAGAGGGCTTTTTTCACGAGCTCTTCTTTCCCGAGCGCGCTGATCATCACGACTTTGGCGTTTTTATCGAACGCCATAATCTGCTCCAATGCGGTAATACCGTCCATTTTCGGCATCGTGATGTCCATGGTGACGAGGTCGACGTTCGGACACAATTCCTTGTACTTTTCCACGCCTTCAAGACCATCCCCGGCGGTGGCGACGACCTCATATCCCTCGCTGGTCAAAATCTGGCCAATTTGCTTCGCGACAAACATCGAATCATCGACGACCAGCACTTTGTACGCAGAACCGTCGTCTCTAACGCCTTCGGGGGCACGCTCATTGATTGACGGAAAATCTTGTTTCGATATCATACCCTATCTCCCTCTGTCCTACATGCGGTCGCGGATGGCTACGTTGACCTCGACTCTGCCTTGGTCAGTTTCCATCGGAACGATCAGCGCCTCGACTTCATGATCGGAAATTTCCATATTTTCCCCGGTGAACAGCGCCGGAGGCGTCAAGTCAAACCTAAACCCGAGATCGTGAAGCTTCGTGACGGCCTGAGCCGTGATTAAGTTCGCGAGTTCGGTAATCGTGGCCTTCGCAAGCTCGTCGAAACTTTTCAGCTCTTCCTGATTCATTCTCGACGCGATCTTCATAGCCGTATCCAAGTGCATGTCGAATATAACACGACCCTCGACGTCTCCCGCAAGGCCGACAAGCGCCGCGACGCCCATGACGGGAACCGAGGTCGACTTGAGATACAGCTCTCCACGACGAATGTTGCCACCAAGCACTTCGGTAAGGATATTGTAAGCCGCCTCAACGAAAGGATTGATATACTCTACGCGCATCCTAATCTCCTTAATTCTATCTGCGTAAAACCGCTATTCCTTGCTAAACGTAACCACGTCCCCTTGCACCGACCGCGTCCATCCCGAATGCTGGGGCATGGCCTCGTTCCGTCCAAGGAGAATAACTCCATTGTCCTTTAACTTTTCCGTGAAATCGCCGATCAAGGCCGTCTGCTGTTTCGGGTTCATGTACGAAAGCACGTCGCGCGCAACGATCACGTCCATCGGCGGAACGGAATTTTGATTCGTGCAATCGTGATACTCGAACAATACCATTTCCTTGAGCGACTGGTTAAACGTCCACGCGCCGCCGACGCCCTGCACTAAATAGGGTTTGTACAGCGGCGAGATGGAGCTATCGGGTACGTTCAACATCGGTGCGTTCGAGATGGCCAAAAGGTCGGAATCGTTGGCGTACACCCGAACGCGGGCATTGGGGTACTTCTCGTGCAGGATGACGGCAAGGCTGTACGATTCATACCCCTTTCCGCATCCGACGTTCCATACGTTAATTTGTTTCGCTTGGTTCGACGGAAGCGCAGCGGAAACGGCGTTCGCGTACGCGTCATCCCAAAGCGCGTTTGAATCGGGCGACGCGAAAGTCTCGAGATACTGCGCGCAGTCCTCGGCGGAATTAAGCTGAACGCTGCCGGCGGAGCGGGTATCCCGCCATTGCCGGAATCGCTGGCTAACCCAGCGTTCGTTGACGGCGGTAACGTAAAACTTCGCCAAGGCGGCGAGCGTATCCTTAATAAAGGAAATGTCGAGCTCGTCTTTCGTCTGTTCCAGCCGCGAGGGCGCCGCGGGAACGAGTTTTTCCTCAAGTTCCTGCGTCTTCGCCGCCTCTTCCTCTTTCGCGCGGGTGGAGCCGAAAATACGCTCAACGTCGAGTAAGATATAGAGTCGTCCCTGATTCTCGACGACGCCATGAATGTACTTAATATTGATATCGCCGAAAATGGGATGCGGCGGTTGGATGGTCTCTTTCGAAATGCCCACGACCTTATCGATCGCGTCGACGACGATGCCGAACATCTGCTCCTCAATGGAGATGATTATCATGCTTTCAAGCGCGTCGATTTCCCGCGCCTTCGTCGGAATGTTGAAGAAAATGCGCAAATCAATGATGGGTATGATTTCGCCGCGAAGGTTATACACGCCTAAGACAAACGGCGATGTGTTCGGTACATACGTGAATTTACCCGCTTTCGCGATTTCTTTCACCTGCATGATGTCGATGGCGTAATCCTTTCCCGCGAGGGAGAACGTCACCATCTTATAATCGATAACCGTCACGCGCTCGGCGCGAGTTTCGTTCCCGTTGGCAGGAGCTTCTTGATCCAGAGTTGCCTTAACGTCCATTCCCGTCATTACCATCCCCTTACCACACCGAGGCTTCTCGCCGTTCGCGAGCCTGCATTTCCTGCTTTAATCCTAAATCAAGCAACTGGGTAACGTCAATGATGAGAGAAACGGCCCCATCGCCCAAAATGGACGCGCCGGCGATACCGGGCGAATTAGTGAACTGATCGCGCAAGGGCTTTATGACGACGTCTTCCTCGCCGATGAGGCTGTCGACCATTAGTCCGACTTTCTTCTCGGCCGTTCCGACGATGACGATGTAATTGTACTCAGCGGCGTCGACCGACTTGATGCCAAACAGGCGATTGAGCCGAAGCAGGCTGATTACCTCGTCGCGGACGTTAAATACCTCGTAGTTATCTATTTTGCTGATCTCTTCCGCTTTTACGCGATGGCTCTCGATGACCGAGGTAATCGGTATCGAATAAACCTCTTTCCCGACACGAACCAACAAGCCTTGGATAATCGCAAGCGTAAGCGGGAGGCGGATCGTGAATTTTGAGCCCGCGTTCTGCTGGGAAGAAATCGTCACGGTTCCGTTCAGTTTTTCGATATGCGTTTTTACGACGTCAAGGCCGACGCCGCGACCGGAAACGTTAGTGATCTTTTCCGCCGTCGAGAAGCCCGGCTCGAAAATGAGCTGGAACGCCTCGACGTCCGTGAGATTTTTCCCGGGATGAAGGATTCCCCGGGTCACGGCCTTTCGCTTAACCGCCTCGACGTCGATACCATGGCCGTCGTCGGATATCTCGATGATGATCATGTTGCCTTCGTTGCTCGCCTTCAGCAACACCGTGCCCTCGGCGTTCTTTCCTAACTCGGCGCGACGCTCGGGCGACTCTATGCCGTGGTCCAAGGCGTTGCGCACGCAGTGCATGATCGGGTCGAGCAAATCCTCGATGACGGATTTATCGAGCTCGGTTTCCTCTCCCTCGATGACCAACTGTACTTTTTTATTGAGGTCTCGGGACAAATCGCGCACGAGCCGCGGGAAGCGGCTGAATATTTGGCTGATGGGCACCATGCGGATTTTCATAACGCCTTCTTGCAGCTCCCCGGTAATGCGACCGAGGTTTTGGGCTGACGAACGAAACTTCGTTACCGAGGTTTTCATCGATGTTTCATAGCCGCTGAAAATGTCGAAAACGTCGGCGTATTCCGCGTTTAGCTCTTTTTTCAGGTCTTTGATATTGTAGCCGTTTTGAATCTGCTCAAGATAATCCGGGATTCGCTCCAGCAATTTTCTCAATTTTTCTTTATAGAGGTTTTCGGCGGACTGAAACTGCCCCAATAAATCGGTGAACTGCATGGCGCTTTGGTTAAACGACGCTTTCGTTATGACCGTTTCGCTCACTAAATTAAGCAAATAGTCTATTCGGCGCGAATCTACGCGAAGGACGGAACCGGAGGAATGTACCGCCGGAGAGGCGCCTGTTTTTTTGGGAGTCTCGACCGTGGGTTCGGCTTTTTCGATTGATTCTTCCACCGGCGCGGAAACGGGGGCAGAATCCTCCTCGAGGTCCCTGTCGGGAGCCTGCGTTTTTTTCGGTTGTTCGGCGGAAGGAGCGGGCGACGAAGACATGGACTGTGCCTTTCCGTCGAAGTAGCTCACCTCGACTTTCGTCGTGACGTCGCTGATGGACGCGACGCGGGTGATCCGCTCGGAATCCGACTCGCTGGCCAAAAAATAAAGCACTTCGGGATGGAATTCGTCCTCGTACAACGCGTCGAAATCGGGGAGCGTCTTCAAGACCTGCCCGACTTGCTTAAGCGAGGCGAAAACTTGAATACCGCCAACCGAGTTCATTGGGTTAGATTCGTCAAAAAAGACCTTAACTACGAACACCGAAGAGCCCGGAGGCACTGATTCCTTGAGCTCGAGGATTTCGTATTCCGAGAGAAGGCTCGAGACGTCCGCCGTCGGGACGTTTTTCGCCGGCGCGGCAGCCTTCGCGGGCTGGGCGACGGGAGCGGCCTTCGGCGCGGCGGCGGTTTTTTTCGCGGAAGCCTTCGCCTTTCCTTCCTTGGCGGGAATCATCGCCTCTAATTGCTGCTTTATCGGGCTGACGTCCTGTTGATACACCGCGCCGTCCGCGCGCGCGGCAAGCATCGCCTTTATGATATCGAGGGATTTGAGCAAAATATCGACAACGGGCTCGGTAACCGCGAGGGTTCCCGAGCGCAAAGCGTCAAGCAAGTCCTCCATGACATGAGTGAACTCCGCCAACTCGTGCATCTCCACCGTGGCTGAGCCGCCCTTCAGAGTATGCGCCGCGCGAAATATCTCGTCGATCGACTCATGATTGCCGGGATCATTTTCAATAACCAGAATATTGCTTTCTAGGGTATCTACCTGCTGCTCGGCCTCACTGAAAAAATCCTTGAGAAGCTCTTCGTTGTTAATATCGAGATAATCACTCATATTAGTTAAAGTTTATCCGCTTTTGCGCATTAGTCAAGCGCCTCGGTCCCCTTTTTCTTTTTTGGACAGCAAATTATAGCGTCCTTCTTCCTTATGGTATATAATCATGGCGAGGAGAAAGAATGTTCACTCGATTTGTCCGACTTTGCCTGCTTCTCTGCCTATGCACCGGTTTTGCGGGCGCGCAGGGGCTTTCTCTGACGAAATTCAACGCGGAAACGACGGGATCGATCGACACGGACGGCGCGGATCATCCATCACTCGAGTCGTCCGGATCAATCGCCGGAAGGTTCGTTCCGATACATGCCCTGTCTTTCAAGGCGGGGCTGTCCTTCGCGTCGGAAGATCTCGCGGCGTTTTTACATCCATCTGAGTCGTATAACGTGCCGGGAACCGTCGCTTTCGACGGCGGCGCCATCGAAACGGGTAATTTCCCGAACAGAACCGTCATGCTCGCCGTTTTTACGGGCACCTACGACGATCCGGCATCGGGCTCGCTCGTGCGGGAACGGCTCAAAATCGATATCAGCCAACCCGAATTTCTCGACATGCCCGCGGGCGAGAAGTTTTCGTCGGACACCGACATTCGGGGCACGGGCCTCGCGGTGACCGCCGAGCCGTTTCGCGGCTCAAGCGTCGTCGGGGCGTACGGCTACTGGAACGCGGAACCAAACGCGCAGTCGCTCATAACGATGGACCTTCGGTACGGAACGGTGTCCGACGCGATCCGCGTCAACGCGTTTGGCGGCTATTCGTACGGCGACGCGGAACCCTCGGGCCTCGTGCGCGGGGGATTCTCGTCGATCCTCGTTTCGCCGTCGGGAACGGACCTCTACGCCGAGGCCGGAATTAGGTCCACGAAGGCGACGCAATCGAACGTCGCGAAACACGCGTATTTTTTGCTGGAGCCGAGGCTGAGATGGACGAGGGCCGACGTCGCCTTCTCGTTTTTCGCGGTGCCGAACGACGACGAGGAAACCGCCGAGACGACCACCTATCTCGGCTCGAATTTTCTCCTGGGGATCGGGAACGTGGAGCGGTCCGGCATACGGGGGGGATTGAGCCTTCTGGGGGCCTTCGACCCGGCGAATCCCTCGTCGGTGACGCCGTTCACCTTTTCGGTCAGCCCATTTTGCGCTATGATGATAAAGGATTTCCGATTAACCATGACGCTCGTCGTCAATCCCCTGAAGCTTAACGATCTCGAGCAAATGGGCGAAATACAGATCAGTTTGAAGGCGGTTCTATGACGCGAAAAAAAATTGCGGTGTTTGCCGCGCTCTGCGCATCAGCGCTCTACCCGCTCGCGGCCGCCGAGCTTTCGGCGTCGGTCGACGCGAGCAATTACGCGTTTGACGGCTCCGGGGACATCAATCCCGAGTCGCCGAAATTCGGCGCGGCGTTCTCGTTCACCGACCGCATCCTGGACAATCTCGACGGCACGCTCGCCTTCGACTCGAACCCCGTAAACGGCAATATCCTTTCGGCTCGGGCATCCTGGTCCTCGTCGCTTCTTCAAATATCCGCCGGGCCCTCGTTCGGCGTGCTCAACACTTCCTCAAGCGACAGCGAGATAGTCGCGAATCTCTTTCAGCCGGGACTCGGCATCGGTTTCGTGCTGAAACTTCCGGGAATCCTGGTCGCCGAAGCGGACACGGACTTTGCCCTTCCGCCCCCGGCGGAAACCTCCGGTCAAGTCTATTTGCAGCGGAGCCGATTGTCCGCGGGCTTTTTCCTGCCCAACGTCTTGTGCACTCTCGCGATTCGGCAAGACTCAAACTCGCAGAGCGCGAGCTCGGTCACGAAGGTGAAAAGCATCACCGACTATGGGCTCTATACCGAGGCCTTCCGAAAAGGCTCGCCGTGGAGGGTCGGGGTCGACTTTATCTATCGCGTGTGCGACTACTATGAAGGGGAAGACTCAGACGCGAATAGGATTTTCGGGAATCTCGTTCTTGGGGGAAAGCTTACGTGGGCGCCGAAAAACGATTTGAGCGTCTTCATCGCGGGCGACGGGTCACTCTATTCTTTCGCGCTTTCAAACAACACGGTCGACGGACTGAGCAACGCGCTCTACCAGGTCAAGGTCGGCTTCAGCGTGGACACCGACAAGTTCTCGAAAAAGAAAGCGGCCCTGGACGACGCGGAGGAAAATTCCCCGAACGCCGCCCGATAGGGCCTCGCTTTAGCGGACCACCACGCGGCGGCCGCTCGCCATCACGACAGGCTCAATTTAGACAGGCGTTCGCACGCCTCGATCACGTCCGCTCGATGGCCGAACGAGCTAAAGCGGATAAAGCTCTCGCCCGCGGGGCCGAAGCCCGAGCCGGGAGTGCAGACGACTTGGCAGGAATTCAGGAGAAGATCGAACACGTCCCAACTCTTGCGGCCGGGGAAGCGCGCCCAAACATACGGAGCGTTGTCGCCGCCGAAAATTTCGACGCCGGCTTTCTTGAAATTGTCACCCGAGAGCGCCGAGCGGATGACGCGAGCGTTCTCAAGGTAATAATCGGTAAGCTCGCGCGTCTCGGCGAGGCCTTTTTCGTCGAGGGACGCGAGGCCGCCCTTTTGGGCGACGTTCGACGCGCCGTTGAAGATCGTCGTCATCAAGCGCGTCCAATCCTTCCCGACGGGAGTGCCGTCCTCGAATCGAAGCTCGGCCGGCACGATCGACCAGCCGAGGCGAACGCCGGTAAAGCCGATCGGTTTCGAGAACGAGCTTACCTCGATGGCGCATTCGCGCGCGCCCGGAATCTCGAATATGGACAACGGAAGCGAGGGGTCGCGGATGAAGGCGGAATACGCCGAGTCGAACACGAGTATCGAGCCCTTCGCGCGCACGGCCGAGACGAGCTCGGCGAGCTGAGCCTTCGTCGCTACCGCGCCCGTTGGGTTATTCGGCGAGCAAAAATACACGAGCGAGTTTTGCGGGATCGCGGAGAGATCGGGGAAAAAACCATTCGCCGCCGTGCAGGGCATGTACGTTATCCCCTCATAGCCGGTTCCGTCGGCGCGCGCTGGCCCGGCGGCCCCTATCATGACCGAGCCGTCGACGTAGACGGGATAGGCGGGATCTTGCACGGCGACGGAAACGTTCGAGCCGAATAAATACTGAATGCGGCCGATATCGCATTTCGCGCCGTCGGACACGTACACTTCCTCGGGCTTGACGATACCCTTATAGAGCACCGACGCGATTTTCGCGCGAAGCTCGGTGAGCCCGGTTTCGTCGCCGTACCCCGAGTACCCCTCTTTCGTGCCGAGACGGGCGACTTCGCCCTGGAGGCCCTCGACGATATGCGGGGTAAGCGGCTCGGTAGTGTTGCCGATGCCGAGGCTGATGATTTTCGCGGAAGGATGTTCTTTCGCCCAGGCCGCGCGGCGTTTTGAGATTTCCGGAAAAAGATAGCCGGAAGACAGGTTCGCGATACGGGGATTGCGCTTCAGCATGACGTGCTCCTAATGGAAAAAAATATAGCAATTATTGAAGTTTCTGCGCAAGCGGTACGTCGGCGAAAAGGAAGTCGCGCGTCAGGATTTCGAACAGCGGGAGCATGACGATCATGCCGCCCTCGACCGTGTAATGGCTCCCGTCCGAGGACATCGCCTGAATTTTTTTCCCGTCGCCGAGATCGGCGTTTTGAGCGAAAGGCTTCCCCTCCCCGGGGAACGTCGAAGCGAGGGGAACCCGAACGAGGACGTCTGGGCTGTATTCCTCGGCGATGGAGTCTTGAATCGACTCGATGTACGCGAGGCTCTCGCGATAGGCGTCGTTTTTAACGAGCGGCATGCCGAGCCAATACACGCGCGGAACCGACGCGAGCGCAATATCGATGAGAACGCCGCATCGCTCTTTGTACGCGGCTTCCCATTCGACCGTGCGCTTTCGGAGAATCGTACCGTCCGCACCCCTAAAGCTTTGGTAATCGTTCATGCCGAGCATCATGACCACGGCGTCGTAGTCGCCCGAGGCAAGCGTATCGCGGAGCTTCGCCGGCCAATCGTAATAGTCGTCCCGAATGAAGCCGGACGAGTGGATCGCGAGAAAATCAACCGAAATAGGAGCGCCCTTCCCCACCAGCCGGGAAAGCCCCGAACCGAGGCTAAAGACCTGCGAATCGCCGAACACGTAAACCTTGAGAGGATTTTCCGACGAATGGATCGCAGACAGGGGATTTCTGGCGGGAATCCGGCGATCCGCCGAAACCGATGCGGCGAGCGCGGCCGTTTCTTCAAGCGCGGGGCCGGGCGTCACCCCTAAGGGGGAAATTTCGCCCGTACCGTCGGCGCGGCCTTGCTCGAGGGCCGCCGCATCTGAGGCGGCGTCATTGAGGCCAACCGAGACCGGCTCATCCGAAAGCTGGCCCGAAGCGCCTGCAATCGCGGCGCTTGAGGGAGCCGTAGGCGCGCCGCCAGAGCGATCCGAGTCCGACTCGACCGGCGTCGCCCGTCGATTATAGTATTTCGTGTCCCATTCGGGGTTCTCTGAAAGACCGGCGAGGGAGATAAATCCGTCGCGAACCGACGGCACGAAGGCGTCGACGCCGATTTGTCGCGAGACGTACGAAAGCGCGTCCACGACCGAAAGGGCGATCGAGCGAACGTGCAAATCCTGTATGCGCGCGACTGGCACCCAAAGCGTCTGCCCAAGCAAGATCACCAGGATGGCGAAGGCGACGAGAAACGAGCCGATCACCGCGTTTGGCCGATAGCGATCGCGATTTTCATTCATAGTTCATCATCGGCTAAAACTGAAAATAGATGAACGGCGGTACGCCGGACATGGAAACGATCGCCAAAACCGCGAGCGTCGCGGCGATGCCGATTCCCTTGACGAAAGCGGGCGAAGCCTCCCATGCGCCTGTGGCAAAACGCCGGAGACGGTTGGGTATCCCATGCATCGCCAAACCGAGAACGATCAAAATCACGACGAGTGGGCTCGCGAGCGTGAGCGCGGGGGAAAAATTCCCCAAGGCGACCAGCGCGTCCCGCGCGGCGGAAAGAGACGGCGACCGGAACACGAGCCAGCAGAACGTCGTGAAGAGAAACGTAAGGGCGACTCGGAGCCCCGTGACGACGGGCCGTTTCCCGGGTTTATCGCCGATGCCAGCGAGCCGCTCAACGGCGAGAGAGAGCCCCTGCAGCGCGCCCCACGCGAGAAACGTAACCGAGGCGCCGTGCCACAGACCGCCGAGAACCAAGGTAGCGAACAGGGCGAAAAGCGTTCTGACCACGCCAAAGCGGGAGCCGCCGAAGCTGAAATACAGGTATTCGC
>QKAR01000131.1 GCA_003246335.1 Spirochaetales bacterium
TTCACCACCGAGACCGCATTACGGACGATTTGCTCGGCCTCAACGAGTCTTCCTTATCCTCGCGTCGTTGGTTTTACTGGGTACCCAGTTCGGGCAATCCGGTTAAGATCGTGCACACGATAGAAAGCGGGTCGCTTGACGCGCTGCCCGGAGAACGGGAGATTTATACTGGCTTTGACGACCTCTGCGAGCGATTACGCGCTTTTTCCGGAAAAAAAATCGCCATGCTTTCTGACCCTCGCCTCGCCGTGCTCTCGACGGTCGACGCCGCGACCGCGGATTTGGTTAAATCCTTCGGCATCGAAACGACGAGCGCCGCCAGTCTCGTGCAGCGAATCGCGAGCGTACTCTCTCCCGAGGGCATCGCCAGCCACGAGAAGGCCGCCGCCGCGCTCTACGCCATAATCCATAAAGCGTGGGATTTCGTGCGACGGGCTTTCGCGGAAGGAATCGTCATAACCGAGGGAGATATCCTCGATATGATCGCCGACGAGTTTTCGCGCGAAGGCCTCGTTACCGATCATCCGCCGATCATCGCGACGGCGGAAAACGCCGGCAATCCGCATTACGCGGTGCCCGGTACTGCAGGAACCCCGGGAAGGGGCCGAAAAATCGAGCGCGACGCCGTGCTTCAATTCGATATTTGGGCGAAGTACCCAGGCGGTATTTTCGCCGACATCTCCTGGGTCGCTTGGACCGGCGCGACCGCGCCGACCGTCGTCGCGGATCGCGCGAACGCGGTGTTCGCGGCCCGAGACGCCGTGGTGCGAGCGGCCATGACCGCGTTTTCGACCGGGAAAAAAATCACCGGCGCCGAACTCGACTCGGTCGCGCGCGAGGTTCTCCTAAGCCGCGTTCCCCGAGGGGCGATCCGCCATCGAACGGGCCACGGCATCGACGTGAATTGCCATGGATCGGGAGTGAACCTCGACTCGGTTGAATTTCCTGATGGTCGTTTTTTGATCGAAGGCAGTTGCTTTTCGATCGAGCCCGGCGCGTATTTCGACGATTCGGGCTTCAGGACGGAAATCGACATGTATATCAACAATGGGATCCCCACGGTTTCCGGGGGACCGATACAACGCGAGCTTTTGACGCTGTAAACCGAATGCTATTCGCGGGGGTCCCCGTACCCCGACGGACGTCGGCAAGGGTATCGATACCTTACCCCGACCCGCGCTAATCATGACGCCCGAGGGCATGGCCTTCGCGTCGAGTCCCGGGCCATCGAACCCGATATACCCAATGAAAAACGTACCAACAGAGCTTATCGATTTTCTCGCCGCTTACGATCACTACGTCATTGCGACGCACAAAGAACCAGACGGGGATTGCGTCGGCAGCAGCCTCGCCCTCGATGAGTGGCTGCGCAGGACGGGCAAAACGACCACCCTCCTCTCTTCGGGACCTTTCAAGCGCACCGAAATCAAGGAATATCAGGATCGGTACGTCTCGCGCATCCCCGAAGCATTGCCGTCCGACTCGGTCGCCCTCGTCGTGCTCGATTGCTCGAATATCGAGCGCGTTGGAGAGGCGGGAGAGGGATTGCCCCATTACCCGACCGCGATCGTCGACCATCACGCGACGAATGCCGAGCAGGGAGGTCTTTGTTTCCTCGACGCGAGCGCCCCTTCGACCACGGTTCTCATCCAACTTGCCATCGAGAAGGCGGGAAAAGGAATCACGCAACCGGAAGCCGAATACCTTTTGTTCGGGCTTTGCACCGATACCGGTTTTTTCCGCCATCTCGACGATCGCTCGAGCGAAACGTTCGCGTGCGCGTCTCGACTCATCGCGGTCGGCGCGAACCCCAAAAAAACATTCGCGCGCATGAACGGCAATAAGTCTTTCGGCTCGCGCATTCTCATCTCCCGCATCCTTTCCCGCATGAAGCGATACTACGGCGGCAAGCTCGTCGTATCGTACGAAACCATGGCGGATACGGAGGAATACGGCCTGGAGGGACGCGATTCGGACGCGCTTTACCAACTCATACAGAGCATCGGCGGCGTCGAGGCAATCGTCATAGTCCGCCAGGAATCCGCGGAAACCTGCACGGTCGGTTTCAGATCCCTCGACCGCGTGGACGTCAGCCGCGTCGCGGTGCAATTCGGCGGAGGAGGACACCGACAGGCGTCGGGTCTGGCGATTGAAGGAACGATTGACGCGCTCACGCCGAAGTTCATCGCCGCTTTCGCGGATCAATTTCCCGGGATTCCCGCGGAATAATCGCGGTTGAATTCAACTATTCAGGCGATTTTGGCGGAGCGACGCCTGAATTCAACCGCGTAAGCACCCCGACAGCCCCGTTTTACGCCTATCGTTGGCTTGGCACGATTATTGCGGTGATTTCGTCATGGAGGATATTCATGACGGAAGACGAACTGAACGAGGCTATTTGTCGGGCGAAACGGTGGGAATGCGAGGAGAATTCGCGAAAGGCGATCGCGGCCCTCGCGGAATTCCTCTACACTCGGCTAAACCAGTTTCGCGTGCACTGCGCGAACGACGACGTAAAAAGCGATTATATCGTATGGATGTATCCGCGGTTCAAACGCATTATCGACCGTTTCGATCCCGGCAAAGCGTCTTTGCGCACGTACTTAGGCTGGGTCATCGGACTATCCTTCCGGACATTCATTCGGGCATCGTACGGGCAGGAAGCGAACCAACGGGCCTATGAGTGCGAGGAAGCGACGAGAATCTTGAGCGTTGAGGCGGAATGCGGCGCCCACGACGTGTGGGTTGACGGCACGGCCGACGCGGAAGCCGTCTTTGCCCGACTCCCCTCCATAGCCGAGGATGCGCATCTGAGCGCCAAAAAAAAAGAAATCCGCGCGCGAACGATACTCCTCCTCGCCTGCAAATCCGGCTGCTATCTCGACGAATCCCACATCGCCAAGGTCGCCGAAATGACCGACTACGACGAAAACTACGTCAGGAATACCATCGAACGCATTCAGGCTGCGCTCCGAAAAAAAACGGATCGGTCGAAAAGCGCCCTCGAGCGGAAAAACGGTTTTTACGTCAGGGCTCGGCGATGCGCGATCGAAATGCGATATCTCGACGAAAAAACCGCGCGATACGAGAAATTGCGTAGGGAACGGGTCTATTGCCAAAAACGCTGGCAAGAACTCTGCGAACGCGGCAAAATTCGGGTGAATAGCCCGAGTAACCGGTTTTTGGCGGCGACGCTCGGGTTAAGCCGGGGAACGGTGGACGCGACTCTTGCCACCGCGTTGCAGGGAGGATATGATCGGGAACCATGAAAATTTACTTCGCTTCGGGTAACAGCCATAAACGGGTCGAACTCGCCCAAATTCTCCCCGCTCACGACGTCGTCATTCCCAAGGACGAGGGGATCGCGTTTGACCCGGAGGAGACCGAACCGACGTTTTACGGCAACGCGCTCATTAAGGCGCGAGCGCTGTACGAAATCGTCCGGAAACCGGTGATCGCCGACGATTCTGGCATCTGCGTCGACGCGCTCGGCGGCGCGCCCGGGGTTCTCTCCGCCCGCTATGGCTCAAAGCCGGGCGAACCGCTTTTGGACGCGGAAAGCCGAAACCGCCTCTTGCTCGCCGCGATGCGGGAAAAACCAAACCGAAGTTGCCGTTTCGTATGCAATATGGTGCTCTATTACGGGCCGGATCGATTCGTATCAGTGCAGGAAACGATCGAGGGAACGCTCATAGAGGAAGGTCGCGGACTTGGGGGATTTGGCTATGATCCGGTCGTTTTCATTCCCGAACTCGGGAAAACCGTCGCGGAATTGAGTCCCGAGGAAAAAAACGAAGTTTCGCACCGCGGCAAGGCCGCGAGAAAAATCGCTATTTTCCTCGACTCGCTGAACCACGAGTCGACTTAGTTTATTTTCTCGAACACGAACGCTCGCTCGCCGATTTGACCGATCCAGCGGAGCCCTGCGCTCTCGCCGAGGGCGATCAATCCCTGAAGCGTGAAAAAGCTGACATGAGTGATGTCCTGCCGATACCACCACGACTCAAAAAACGCCGTATCGTACTCGGCGGGGAGCGTTTGCGTCGCGATCGCAAGATATCCTCCACTTTTTACGGAAGCGACCAGTCGCTTAAATTCGGCAAATGGATCGAAAAAATGCTCCGCAACCTCATGGCAGGCGACAAGATCGGCCCCTTCGGCAAATCGCTCTATGTCCGGCGCGAAAAACGGGTCCCAGCCGCGAGCGGTCAAGCCACGCTCTCCCGCTATCGCCGCAAGCGAGGGCGCGGGACCGCAACCGTAATCAAAAAACGTCGAAACTTGCTTCGTTTGCCCGCGAACATAAGTCAATACGGGATCGATGAATCCCTCTAAATACGATCGGTATCCAAGATCGCGCAAATCGTTATGATGTAAAGAATAGCGCTTTCGCTCCTCCTCGGCCGAGGGAAATAGCGACGGATCGAGGCATATTGAGCCGCATTGGAGGCAGTGATGGTAAATTTTATTTCCTATGACCAATCGCTTCGTTCGCGATGTTCGGCAAACGCGACAAGGCATAAAAACTCCAAAAAAATAAACGATTTCGCTCAAGAAATCAGTATCCCCTGCCGATAAAAAAAATGGAGAAGGCTTTGTTCGTTCACGGCTTCGTCGAGGCACGGGATGGAGAATCCCCTCTTCATTGTTTATCGGCACTTCGAGAAACGGCTTAAGGAAATAAGCCCCGGTATGGCTTATTTTTTTTCCGCGACTCGGCGTTCCAAACGGGAAACATGGATGCTTCCCGTGACAAAATTATTCCATGGAGGAATACACTATGGTTATCAACCACAACCTTTCCGCAATGTTCGCCCAGCGAACCCTCGGCGTCACCTCTGGTGCGATCGGCAACGACATTGAAAAACTGTCTTCCGGCATGCGCATCAACAAAGCGGGCGACGATGCGTCCGGCCTCGCGGTATCCGAGAAGATGAGAAGCCAAGTTCGCGGTTTGAACCAAGCTTCCCAGAATGCTTCAAACGGTATCAGCTTCATCCAGACCACCGAAGGTTATCTCCAGGAAACCTCCGACATTCTCCAGAGAATCCGGGAACTCGCCGTACAGTCCTCGAACGGTATCTACTCGTCCGAAGACCGCATGCAGATCCAGGTGGAAGTTTCGCAGTTGGTAGCGGAAGTTGACAGAATCGCGAGTTCAGCCCAGTTCAACGGGATGAACATGCTCACCGGACGGTTCGCGCGGGAAACCGGCGAAAACACCATCACCGGATCTATGTGGTTCCATATCGGGGCGAACATGGATCAGCGCGTTCGAGCGTATATCGGCACCATGACGGCTTCGGCCCTCGGCGTCCGAAACCTCGGCGACGGAAGTATCATGACGCTCGCGACCGCCGACGAGGCGAACCGCAATATCGGCGTCATCGACAACGCGCTCAAGACGCTCAACAAACAGCGCGCGGACCTCGGCGCATATCAGAATCGCCTTGGACACGCGGTTAACGGCTTGAACGTCGCTTCCGAAAACCTCTCGGCAGCCGAATCCCGCATTCGCGACACCGACATGGCGAAAGAGATGGTCGAGTACACCAAGAACCAGGTGTTGAGCCAGTCCGGAACGGCCATGCTTGCCCAGGCGAACACGCAGAGCCAGCAAGTATTGTCACTTCTGAGATAACGTAGTATAATCACAAGATGAAGGGTTTCCGTTTCGTGCGGAAATCCTTCGTCTCGCGATTGCCGAACCGGAGTTCGGCACCCAAGGATCTTTGAAAAACACCCTCGTGAAGAGGCCATTTCACGGTATTGACGGTTCTGTCGCGCGCGCCTTTAGGTAAAGCGTTTGCGGAACTATCCGTACCGTGCGGGTATTTCGGGAAATATAAGAGGCGCTCTCATCTTGTAGTCCCGTTTTCATCCAAATGGTACCGTTGTCAGGCAAGGATTGCCAGATTAACAAGACTTCAAGGAGGGTCATAATGGTCATTAACCACAACATGAGCGCTATGTATGCTCAACGGCAGACCGGGAACGTTGAATCCGGTATGCAAGCGAACATCGAAAAGCTCTCAAGCGGTCAACGAATCAACAAGGCTGGAGACGATGCTTCCGGTTTGGCCGTATCTGAAAAGATGCGCAGCCAGATCCGGGGATTGAATCAGGCCGGGCAGAATATCCAGAATGGTGTATCTTTCATTCAGGCAACCGAAGGTTACCTCAACGAAACGACCGACATCATTCAGAGACTTCGGGAATTGTCGGTACAGTCCGCGAACGGAATTTATTCCGCCGAGGATCGTATGCAGATTCAGGTCGAGGTTTCGCAACTCGTTGACGAAGTTAACCGCATTGCTAGCCACGCCCAGTTCAATGGAATGAATATCCTTACCGGAAGATTTGCAAAAGAGTCCGCAACCGGACCTATGCAGCTCCAGGTCGGCGCCAACGTCGATCAGAACGAGAAAATCTTTATCGGGACCATGACGGCTACCGCCCTTGGTCTTACCGGAGCACAGGGAACGGATAATTCAATGATATCTCTATCATCTGTTGACGGCGCGAATATGGCTATCGCTTCCCTCGACTCGGCCCTGAAGACCGTTTCAAAGCAGCGCGCTGATCTTGGCGCGTACCAGAATCGGTTCGAGATGGCGGCGAAGGGAATTGGAATCGCATCGGAGAATCTGCAGGCCGCGGAGTCGCGTATTCGCGATACCGATATGGCGCAGGAAATGGTCAACTTCACCAAGAACCAGATCCTTAGCCAAGCGGGCAGCGCGATGATCGCGCAGGCTAATACGCAACCTCAGTCAGTTCTGAGATTGATTCAGTAGTATCCGCATGAGCATGGGGGAGATCGAGAGAGTTCTGGACGTCATCTTTCAATCCCCTTCACGATTCTATGGAAGAAGAAGAAGCGCCCTTCTTCTTCCTTTTTTGCCAGACCGCCGGTTATGCCGGCACGAAATAAGGCGAGGGAAACTGAGCATCATGGACGATGCGTTGAGGTTCCCCTCACGACATGGACCATCGAGTCGGCCTTTTAGCCGACGAGAGAACAAGGAGGTCGCCGATGAGCATAGAGGTTGCGAACATCGGTCAGCAATTAACGGCAATGGATCGCCGTCTTGAAGGTTCAGTTAACGCATCATTGAGAAACACATCCGCAGCTTTACAGACAGCCGAACAGGCCGCGCAAGACAAACAGGCACAAGAGCAGAATCCCGAGCAAGTGCAGAAAATCGTCGATCAAATACAGAATTTTTCCGCTATGTTCGATCGAAAGCTCCAATTTCAGGTAAATAAGGAACTTGGATCAGTCATCGTCAAGGTTATCGATTCGAGTACCGATAAGGTTATCAGGGAAATTCCATCCGCGGAGATACAGAAGCTTCAGATCAGGATAAAGGAAGCCTTGGGCCTACTTTTTGACGAATCGATATAGACGGTCGTTCCTTTTTGAGCATCAGTACCTCTGGTCAGCCTGGGTGAGGGAGGTCTTTGGTGTCCGACATTAGCATACCTGGCGTTACCGCCAGCAAATACAAGACCGACGAACTCATCAAAGGCCTGATGAAGGCAGAGCGCGTTCCTCGAGACCGCGCCGACGCCGACCTCACTTCCTATAAGAAACAACAATCCGCCTGGCGCGACGTCAATCAGCTTTCGACAAAGTTACGTGATTCCGCGCGCTCGCTTTTTTCCTATGACAACCCTTTCTCCGAAAAAAACGCGACTTCCACGAACGAACGCGCGGTAACGGCGACGGTATCGCGAGAGGCCTTGGATCAGACGTTTCGCGTGGCGATTTCCCAGATCGCTCAGGCGGACAGCTTTTTATCAGCGGAAATCCCCGCAAACGGTCAAGTCGCCGCCGGCACCTACGATTTTAGCGTTGGGGACTCAAAGATCAGCGTCTCGTGGAAAGGCGGGTCGTTTCGCCAATTCGTCGACGCGCTCAACCGAAGGTCGAACGGCATTCTTCGGGCATCGCTCGTGAAAGTAACCGACTCCACGCAGGCGGTGCTCATAGAGTCTCTCAAGACCGGGGCGAAAGAGCGATTACAATTCGGCGGTGACGCCCTCGCTTTCGCCGTGCAAAACGGCATTATCAAGAAAAACGACTCTACGGCCGTGACGACCGACAAAACTTCGGCGACGGTCGCGCCCTCCTCGACCGACGCGATTACTTTTTCCCAAACCGCTCGCGCGAGCAAGGGACTCACGCTCGAGTACGAGGTAACGGTCGATCAAAAAACCGCCGACGAGCCGAATACCGCGCCGGAAGCCGGGCCAGACACGGGAGATCCGGGCGGAATCAGCTATGGCGGAATTTCCGTGTCGAACGCCTCCCCGGAAATCGCGATGCCGACGATTGCCCCGCCGGTGAAGAGCGAGCCCATAACCGATAATAACGCGCTATCCCTCCGCTCGAGTAAGGGCGTCGCCATACCCCTCCCCGCCATCCCGGACGGCGCGGGAAGAACGACCGTTTCCGTCCCCTTGGCAGAATACGGGGACGTCAATAGTTTGGTCATCAATAACCGAAATACGGACCGGACAGTCACCGTCGAGAACGTCCGTTTGTTTGACCCAAAGGCAGCCGGGGAATACGCGCCCGTCAACCCGGTTTCGGTCGCCCAGGACGCCGTCATTAAATACGAGGGCATTACCATTACGCGTCCGACGAACGACATTGAGGACCTCGTGCCCGGGGTCACGATCAACCTGCATGAGCCCACGGATAAAACAGAAACCATTTCGGTGAAGCCCGATACGGAGCCCGCGAAGGAGGCGATTATCGCTATGGTCGCCAACTATAATCGCGTGCTCGCGGAGATTAATATCCTCACGCAAAACAAGCCCGAAATCATCGACGAAATCGAGTATTTTACGCCGGACGAAAAAAAAGCCGAGCAGGAAAAACTTGGCATGATGTTCGGCGACACGACGCTTTCGGGGATAAAAGCGTCTCTACAGCGAATTGCGAGCAACGCGTATACGCCCGGTGATCAGGGGAAGCTCACGATGCTTTCGCAACTGGGCATTTCCACGAAATCGTCCGCCGGATCGGCGCTCGAGTCCTCGCGGATGCGCGGATACCTCGAAATCGACGAGAAGAAACTCGACGAGGCGCTAAAGGGCGGGATAAAGGACGTAAAAGCGCTTTTCGGCTACGACACGGACGGCGATCTTATCATCGACGCCGGAGTCGGAAAATCACTCGACGGCGCGATCACTCCCTACGTTCAGACCGGCGGAATCTTCGCATTGCGAACGTCAGGCCTCGACACGAAAATAACCGCTACCCAAAAAAAAATCGCTCAACTCGACACGCAGTTGGCGGATAAGGAATCCGAGCTCAAGGCGAAATATGGCCAGATGGAAGGAACGCTCAACAGCCTCCAAAATCAGTCGAATTCCATATCGAATTTCTCGAAACAAAACAGTAACTAAGCGGCGAAAGGAGCGGCATTGCGGTGAAAATACGGATTAACGGACAAGACCTGAGCTACTCGATTGAGAACGAGACGACCGTTGGGGAAATATTAGGCGCGATAGAAACGGAATGCGAAAAAAACGGCATGACCGTCACGGAAATCTCGTTCGACGGGAAAAAACTTGACGCCGCCGAGCTAGATTCTTTTTTCGCCAAGCCACCCGCCGAGGTCGACGAAGTAAACCTTACGGCGATCAGCGGGGCGAGAATCACGTCCATGTTCGCCGCTATCGGCGCGCAGCTTGCGGATTTGGTCCCGAGGCTTTCGGACATTCCCGTCCTGCTCCAAACGGGCAAAGACGATCAAGTCATGGGCGCCATCGGGGATTTCTCGTCCACGATCGAGGACCTATACCGACTACTGCCGCTCGGCTCGGTCGCGGGAATCCCCGAAGAGCGGCTGACAGTCGAGGGCGAACCGCTCGCCCAATACCAGGCGGAACTCACGCCGCTTTTACGGGATTTAGTGGGCGCGCTTGAGCAAAAGGACACGATCCTCGTTGGGGATCTCGCGGAATATGAAATAGCGCCAAGGATACAGCGCATAGGCGCCGTTCTTTCGGCGCTTGCATAAAAGGGGCGAAGCGATGGTTCTAATTCCGTTTGCGCAGGTTTTCGCGTTCAAGACGACGACGAATCCCGCCTTTTTACTCGCGCTCGCCGGCGCGATTCTCGCCGTCTTCCTCCTCCAGCTCTACAAAAAATGGAGCGACTCGCGAAAGCCGAGCGAACGGAAACGAAAAGGCGCGATGGGTCACGGTACCGCGACCGCCGCCGCCGGGCCGCAGAAACCCGACCGGGGCGATTTGCGCTACGTCATACGAACCTACGGATTCTCGAAAGACCAGGCGGATTTTTTCACACGGCTGTGCAACGGCTCGCATATCGCGAATCCGTCAAAATTGCTCCAAAGCGAGAGCGACTTCAACGATTTCTGCACGAGAACTTTTAACTATCTGCAAGCGCAGGGCTCCACGAACAAAATGTCCGAAAAGTACAAAACCCTGCTTTTTACCATCCGAGAATCGGTGGAGCAATATCGAAAAACGGCGAAACAGGTGACGTCCACCCGCGATTTGCGCGGGGGCCAGCAGCTCACGCTTACCACCGGGACGGACGAGCAGTATCCTTCAACCATCGTCGAGAACACGCACCAGGGCTTGCTTTGCGCCGTACCCCGCGATATTTTCGGAAACGAGCTTCGCGTGCCGGTGGGATCGAAGCTGAAAATATTCTTCTATACGCCCTCGAACGATTCCTATCAGCTCATGGCGAAAGTGAAGCGCTATGAGTCGGCGAAAAACGCGACGCTCATGCTTTTAACGCATAGCGACAGCGTCTCGGCGATGCCGAGCCGCAATCACGAGCGAAGGGCCATCGATTCGCCGTGCACGTTCAGTTCCGTCACCGTCGCGAACGTCGTGAACGGAAAGCGGACCGAGCATAAATTTTACCCGTCGGGAAAACCCATCGCGGGCACGCTTCAGGATATTTCCGCCGGAGGCTGCAGCGTACGGACGGCGACTCCGCTCAACGAGGGATCGTATCTGGAGCTAAAATGCCAGCTCGATAGCCTGAACGAGGAAATTATCATCGCTAAAACCGTAAAGCTCCATAAGGCGGAGACCGATGGGGAATACGTGATGCATATACAATTCGCGAAAATTCCGCGTTCGACCATGAACAGAATTTTTTCTTACATTTACGATTATGGGGACCGATAGTGACGATTCTAAGCATTTCAAACATCGAACGGAAAGAGAATTTTATTTATTACCGACGCGAGTTCACCGGTACCGCCGCTTACGAAATACCCGGGCGAACGGTCCAGGGAAGCATCGAATTCACGATCGAGACGACGCCCCTCGGCAAAAAAGACATACACGTCAAGATAATCGATCAAATCGATTATCCGACGATTCCCCTGACGAAAGCGCTGAAGGAAACCATAGCGCTTATGGATTCCGAGGGGAAACTTCCCTAAGGGACAAAAACTTGACCGTTTTTGGTCGATGCGCTACTGTAACTAACCATGTTGCTTCACACTAGATCCGCCGAGCAAACGATCAGCCTGGGATCGTTTATCGGCTCAAAACTTCGTCCCGGCGACGTGCTGGCGATGCGCGGCACGCTCGCGGCGGGCAAAACAACGATGACCAAGGGAATCGCCCGGGGACTCGGCATCGGGGAAAGCGTCACGAGCCCGACATTTACGCTCATTTCCGAGTATTATGGGCGCCTTCCGCTCTATCATATGGACGTATACCGTCTCGACGCAGTCGAGGATTTCGAGAATCTCGGCGTCGAGGAAATGCTTTACGGAGACGGCGTTTGCGTCGTCGAGTGGAGCGAAAAAGTCTCGGCAGCGTTGCCGAGCGAATCCATCGTTATCGAACTGAGCGCGAATGACGACGGCTCGCGCGACATTCGCGTCGAGCGATGGCCTTATGGAGATTTTCCCGATGAATATACTCGCGATTGATACCGTAACCCCCGTCCTTTCCGTTACCGCTTCCAGCGATAGCAACGGGACGATTACCATTTCAGTAGCCTCCGGCGGCCAACACGCCGAGCGCATGCTCGAGGCGATCGATCAAGCGGCAAACCTTGCGGGTTTTGACGCCCGGGACACGGAGCTTGTCGCGTGCGCCGAGGGACCGGGGTCCTTTACCGGGCTGAGGCTCGCTTTTTCCGCGGCGAAGGCGATAGCGATGGCCGCGGACTGCCCGCTCGTGCCCGTACCAACGCTCCCCTGCTACGCCTCGCCCTTCGCCGGCTGCCCAGGGTGCGTCATCAGCGTGCTTGACGCGAAAAAAAACAGGTTTTACGCCCAGGTTTTCCGCCGGGGGCAAGCCGTGACGGAAGCGCTCGACATCGACGAGCGAGCGATCATGGAATACGTTGATGTTTCGGAGCGCATTTTCGTCGTCGGCCCTGACGCCGAGCTTTTTTCCGAGAAATTAACCGCGGCGGTTCCCGCCCTTGACGTAACGCCCCTCCCGAGCGCCGAGCTCGGCATATCCGCGGAACTTATTAAAGTTGCGAAAAATTATCGCCAAAGCTATACTGAGAACGTCCCGGATTACGCGGGCCCAATATACGTGAGAAAGAGCGATGCCGAAGACGGAAGAAAAAACGGTTAGTGACGATCCAGATATTCTCGAAGAGCTCTACGATTCCGAAATGGGAAGCGATGGGCTACTCGCGTGCGCGACAAAATTCAAGGAATCGGAGTTAATCGCGCGGCAAGGCGCGAAAAATTTCGAGAATTCGAAAATACCGCTCATCGCGCTCGACGCGGACATGATGATCGTGTATTATTCCCCGCGACTAGAGGAACTCCTGCGCGATTATTACTCAATTTGCCATCGACCTTTTTTCAATATTTTCGGCGGCTCGCTGGACGCCTACCAAATGCGCAGCTTAGTGCTCTCGCTTCGCTCGGAGGCAAAAGGGCGCTCTTGGACCGGAATTCTCTGCCACAAGACGGCCAAGACGAAAACGCTTTGGACGAACACGACGTTTATCCCTTTTTTTTCCGGAACCGGCGATCACACGGGCTTTCTCGTATATTTCGAGGACATCACTGAAACCCGGTACAATCAGCTGCACGCGACTTTTACCAGCATTTTGGAAGCCGCTAAGCTCAAGGACAACGATACGGGAAAGCACGTAGAGCGCGTCGGGTTTTACAGTAAGAAAATGGCCGAATATCTCTACGGAAAACCGCAGTATCCTCAAGTGGACCCGGACTTCATCGACAACATAAGCTTTCTCGCGGCCATGCACGACGTCGGCAAGATCGGCACGCCCGATTACATTTTGCTCAAGCCCGGCAAGCTATCCGAGCAGGAATGGTCGATCATGCGCGAGCATACGATCAACGGCACGTTCATCCTATCGTCCTATCCCGTCCCGATGGCGAAAGAAATCGCGCTGAGCCACCATGAATGGTGGAACGGCGGAGGATATCCGTTTAAGCTTGAGGGTGACATGATTCCGCTCGCCGCGCGAATCGTCACGATCGCGGACGTCTACGACGCCCTTCGCATGAAACGATCATATAAAGACGAGTTCACCCACGATGAGGCGGTTCAGAAAATCGTGAGCGGTTCGGGCACTCAATTCGACCCGGACCTGATCGAGATTTTTCAGAAAATTAGCGGTGATTTTAACGAAATCTGGAATATTCTCAAAGACGTCGCTCAGCCGAAGGCTGACGACGAACGCGATCGTTCCCAGGAATTCGACGCTACATAGGCGAACGAAACCGGTAGCGCCCTACGTCGGCGTCACTTGCCGAGTACGATATCCGACAAGCCTTCCAAATTCGGCGAAGCGGCGGCCGCGGCCCGGTTTTCGTTTTGAATGGCCTCGAAAACTTCCTGCCGAAACACTTTAACCGATTTAGGCGCCTCTACGCCGATTTTAACTTGATCGCCGCGAATTTCGATGATCGTGACGGAAACATCCTCACCGATCATGATTTTTTCGTTTACTTTTCTTGATAAAATGAGCATCACACACTCCTTTTCGCCGACATTTCGGCGACAAGGTCGTGTTTCGTCCGCCAGCGGGCGTCGGACAGTATTGCCTGAAGGGCTCGGTTATTTTTTTTATTCATGATGAGCGGCCCTTGCAAATTCGCGGTTACCGGACCGCCGTCAGCGGGAACCGTGATGAGCGCGAATACCACGACGTCAGAGGGCGAGTCGATCCCCAGAGGTTGCAGAAGCGAGTCGTCAATATCGATTTCATAATCGGGACGAAACAAAAAAGGATCGATGGCGAGAAACGCGAGATCGCTTTTTTCGAGTGACTGCACCCAAATGAACGGTTTTTGAGCCGCGTCTATGAGCGCGAATGTATGATAATTCTCGAAACCGTAAAATCCCTGGCTGAGCGTGATGATTTGTTTATCGACGATAGCCACCGTGCCCATCGCCTTAGTGCGGATATCCATTCGCGTGCGTCCTTATTTGAGGTAGTTGAGGAGACTGTTCGAGTACAGCTTTCCCGCCGTGCTGAGCGTCGCCTGCTGCGTATATTCGTACATCTTAAGGTCTGTGACGGCCTTTGTAAAGTCGATATCGGCTTCCCGCGATTCGGCCGCGGCCACGTTCACCGCCTGCGAATCGATCCGCGTAAGCGTCATCTGATTGCGCTCGTAGCGGGATCCGATCTCGGCGAGCCGCGTCGTCAGGTTATCGATCGCACCGTCGACCGCGCCGAGGACTCGGGAACCGATCCGCTCTTGGTCGCCGGAAAGCATCGAGTCGCGCAGCTCAATGACCGCGTCAAAAAGCGAGCCGCCGGATACTTTTACCGAAGGAGAAAGGTTATACGGGGGGCGCTGGCCTGCTTTCACCATGCCGAGCGACGAAAGAACGTCTCCGCCCTCCCCGTCCCGAAGCCACAACTGGCGCGCGTCGGTCGTCTCGAGGTTAAGACCGTTGGTGATCGGGTCGAGACGAGCCTTTACGGCGGCTCCCGAATCGTTGATTTTCGCGATGATCGCATGCACGTTGTCGCCCGCGTTAAGCGGCACCGTGACGCCGTCAACCTCGATGGACGTATCGCGCTTTACCGCGTACGTAGTCGCGTCCACTTCGGAAAAAAGGGATTGCCGTTCGGCCCAGAACGTCCGGTTACCCGCCTGGTCGGTCGGCACGAACGCCTGCTCGTCGACCTCGACGTCCTTAGTGCCGACGGAACCGTTATAGCGAACTTCTTTTACCTGCGGCACGCCCGAATCGCCGACGTCGCCCATGATGGGCTCAAAGGGTTCGGTAAAGCTTTTCGTGCCGGAAAAGAGGCGTATCCCGTCGGGACCGGTGGCGTTACCGTCCTGCACGAGTTCGTTCAAAAGCTCGTTTACCTCTGAGGCCATGTTTTTCAGATCCTCTTTTGTGTAGGTTCCGTTCGCGCCGGTCACGGCAAGTTCCCGAACGCGCTGCATTACCTGCAGGGATTGGTCCATGTAGCCTTCGGTGACCTTATAGCGGTCATTTACGGTTTTCGCGTTGTTCTCGAAGCGCTCGAGACGCGCGAGGTACGACTGATACCGGATGCTGTGCCCGGCCGAGAGGGGATCGTCGCGGAGGTTCTGGATTTTTCGCTGGCTCGCCATTTGGTTATTAAGCGTGCTCACCCGCGATTCCTGCGTGCGCAGGGAGCGCTGGATGTCGTCGTGCTGAAGGTTAGTGCTGATACGCGTCATTTACGTTCTCCCTTATACGCCCATGCGATTAATGATCGTGTCGAGCATTTCGTTTACCGTCGAGATAAACTTCGCGGCGGCGTTATACCCGTGCTGGAACTTAATGATGTCGGAAAGCTCCTCGTCGACGTTGACGCCGGATATCGAGTCGCGCGTCGTCTTCAGCTCGGTCATGATGGCCTTTTGCGTCTCGAGCGAGCGAGAGGCCTGCTCGCCCTTGAGGCCGATATTCGTGACGGCGTCTGCGAAATAATCGTCGAACGTACGCTCGTCGCCGACGGTTACCGCGGTATTCCTGAGCGCGGCTATGGCAAGCGCGGCGCGATTGTCGCCGGGACTCAGAGAGCCGTCCCCGTCGGCGAAACCCGCCGCGATGGTTTGCACGTCGCTTTTTATCGCGGAGTTAATCTCCATCCACCCGGACGGGTGCGCGATGGGAGACACGGCGTACTGCAACGGCTCGCGAACGAGGGAGTTTACCGCGTCGGCGCGGTCCCAGCCGTAGGCGTTTTCGGGACCGGAGCCCGCGAGCACGCCGGAATACCCGGCCAGGAAATGCCCGGAATCTTCCATATGGCGAATGACGAAATCGGGGTTTTCCTTGTCGCTCGCGGCCGTTCCCTTGAGCACGAGCCGCCCTTCCCGGTCGAGGCTCGCGGCGACTTCCGCGCCCGAGTTATTGATGCGCGCGACGACGTCGGAAACCATGTCGGTCGAATGGTATGGAACCGCCACGTCGCCCGTCGGACCGGCGAAAGTCATGGTGCCCTCGAGCCCGATTTGTTCGCGGGCGGAGAGCTTATTCGCGCCGGTTACGCGGAATACGTACGTTGAATCATACTGGCCGTCGCCGTTTCGGTCGTAATTGCCGGCGACGTTGTTGATAAACGGCTGCTCTACGAAGAAATCGACGCCGGTCTTGCCGTTCGCGCCGGTACCGTCGCGGTGAATGTCGTTGACGAGGTCGACGAAGTTCATCGTCATCGTGTCGAGACTTTGAATTTCGTCGCGAAGATCGCCGTCGCGCAATTCAATGAGCGCGCCGAGCTTTCCGCCGGTGAACTCGGCCTTATTGCCGGAATCCGACCATACCACGTCGGCATAGCCGTCGTTCTCGATGCCGCTTTTAAGGTCGAAGGTTCGGTACGACTTTCCCTGCACGAGTTCCAACCCCGCGGTATGTATGACGTACTCGTCGGGATCGCGCTGGTCGACGGTAATATTTATGAGGTTGGAAAGTTTCTCCGCCAAGAGATCGCGTTTGTCCATGAGGTCGTTCGGACTGTCGCCCATCGCCTTAACCTTGACGATCTCCTCGTTCAGGCCCGCGATTTGCCGGGAAATATCGTTCACTTGCTTCGTGACGCCCTCGATATCGCCGTTGACGATATCGCGAATTCCCTGCAGGCCCTTATATTGCTGATGGATCGAGTCGACGAGCGTTTCGCCGCGCGTGAGCACCGCTTGGCGCGAGCTGCGCGATTCGGGATACAGGGAAAGTTCCTGCCACGAATCCCAGAACTTATCCATTTGCGTGCGTACGGATGACTCGTCGGGCTCGTTATAGACTTGCTCCATCATGAGCACGTAATTGTCCCGCGTTTCCCAATAGCCGCTTCCGTTAGTCTGAGCGATAATTCTCGTGTCGAGAAGCTCATCGCGCACGCGGCGAATGGACTCTACCGATACGCCCTGTCCGAGCTGGCCGGGAGTTTCCGCGCGGGAAAGATCAGGCCGGTACAGAGGATCGGTCGCCGCGAGTTGCACGCGTTGGCGCGAATATCCCTCGGTTGAGGAATTGGAAAGGTTATGGCCCGCGGTCTCGATCGCCTGATTGTGGGCGAACATGCTCCGCTTGCCCATTTCGATCCCGGAAAACGTTGACATTTTCTGCTCCTTATCCCTAGAACGAGCGGTTCAAGACGACGCTCTCGACCGGCGCGCTCGCGAGGGCGCCTCGACGCGTGTATATTTTGTTCCGCCGCGCGGGGTTCACCGTCTCCATGAGGCCCTCGACGAAGGCTCGCGCGTTCGCGACGTAGGTCTGAAACGAGTCGTTTTCCGCCTTCGAAAGCATGAGCGAGCACTTTACCTCGCGAAAAAGCGCGTTAAGCCGGGCGCGTTCGTCAAGCGGGGCTTTCGCGGTGATATGATAAAAGTCGCGAGAGCCATCGGCGGCTGGGTCGATGCGTCGACTCAATTCGATGCGCGCCTGATCGGTTTCGACGAACTCGGCGGAAAGCGTCGATGAGAGCGCGTGCTCATCCTGAAACGCGAGCCAATTGCGCATGGCGACGCTTTCGAACATTCTTTTTTGGCAAGCGCGCAGGGATCCGAGGATGGATATTTCCTTTTCCAGAACGATAGTGAGATCCATGAGATTCGAGTGGGCGTTTTGCATAAAAAAAGAACTCCTTCAACTCATTATCGGAAT
>QKAR01000082.1 GCA_003246335.1 Spirochaetales bacterium
CCGAAGCATTGTGCGCGGACGTTACGAACGAGCGCGACTGGAAGCGGCTCCTTTCCATTTTTACGTCGAGCGACCTGAAAATGATCAGCTTTACCATCACCGAAAAAGGATATGCCTTAAAGGGGATGGACGGCAAATTGATGGGCGTCGTCGCCTCGGATATCGAGAACGGCCCCGCAAAGCCCGTACACGCGATGAGCGTCGTCACCGCCCTCATCCTCGCCCGATTCAAAGCCGGCAAGATGCCCCTCGCCGTGGTCAGCATGGACAACTGCTCGCATAACGGAGAAAAGCTTCAGAACGCGGTGCTCGCCATCGCCGAGGCATGGGTCGAAAAAGGATTCGCCGAGCGCGAGTTCCTCGAATATCTCAAGAACGAATCGAAGATAACCTTCCCGTGGAGCATGATCGATAAGATCACCCCGCGCCCGGCGGAAGCGATCCAGAAACAACTGGAAAGCCTGGGCGTCGAGGGAATGGCGCCGATCGTCACGAACCGAAAGACGTTTATCGCCCCGTTCGTGAACGCCGAAAAGCCCCGCTACCTCGTCATCGAGGATAAATTCCCCGCGGGCCGCCCCCCGTTCGAGAAAGCCGGCGTCTATATGACGACGAGGGACGTCGTCAACAAAACCGAAACGATGAAAGTGACGACGTGCCTCAATCCCCTGCATACGGCGCTCGCCGTGTACGGCTGCATGCTCGGCTATACGTCCATCGCCTCCGAAATGAAAGACGCGGAATTGGTTAAGCTCGTGCGGAAAATCGGCTACGACGAGGGACTTCCCGTCGTGGTGAACCCGGGCATCCTCGATCCGAAAGCCTTCATTGACGAGGTCATTAACGAGCGGCTGCCCAATCCCTTCATTCCCGATGCCCCGCAGAGAATCGCCTGCGACACCTCGCAGAAGATTCCCGTGCGCTATGGCGAGACGATCAAGGCGTACCTCGCCGCGAAAAAAGACCTCTCGACGCTTGTCGGAATTCCGCTCGCCATAGCCGGCTGGCTCCGATACCTCCTCGCGGTATCGGACGAGGGCAAGAGCTTCGAGCTGAGCGCCGATCCCATGATTCCGGAAATGCAGAAATTGCTCGCCGGCATCGAGCTCGGGAAACCGGAAACTGCCTCGGGCAAGCTCGAAGCAATCCTTTCGAACCCCGTTCTTTTCGGCACTGACCTGACGAAAACGCCGATGGCCGGAAAAATCGAAACGATCTTTCGCGAACTGATCGCGGGTCCCGGCGCCGTGCGCGCCACGCTCGGTAAATATCTCGGTTGAACGGGCTTCGCCCCAAGAGGAGGAACATATGAAAATGACATTTAGATGGTTTGGCACGGGATTCGATTCCGTCACGCTTGAGCAGATCCGGCAGATTCCGGGCGTAAAAGGCGTCATTACCACCGTGTACGACAGCAAGCCCGGCGAGACGTGGCAGGCCGAAAAAGTTCGCGCGCTCAAAGCGGACGCGGAAAAAAACGGTCTCGAGATTTCCGGCATCGAAAGCGTGAATATTCACGACGACATCAAGGTCGGCCTACCCTCGCGCGACAAATACATCGAGAACTATATCAAGACGCTCGAGATCCTCGGCAAGGAAGGGATTGACCTCGTCTGCTACAACTTCATGCCCGTGTTCGACTGGACCCGCAGCGATCTCGCGAAGCGTCGTCCCGACGGAGCCACGGTTCTCTCGTACAACCAAGAGGAAATCGACAAAATAAACCCCGACACGATGTTCGCTGAAATGGACAAAAAGTCGAACGGTTTCGTGCTCCCGGGCTGGGAACCCGAGCGTATGGCCCGCATCAAAGAACTCTTCGAGATGTATAAAGACGTCGACGAGAAAAAACTTTTCGATAATCTCGCGTATTTCCTCAAGGCGATCATGCCCGTCTGCGCGAAGTACGACATCAAGATGGCGATCCATCCCGACGACCCCTCGTGGCCGGTGTTCGGCCTGCCCCGAATCGTGCGAAGCAAGGAAAGCATTTTGAAGATGCTCTCCGCCGTCGACGACGTGCACAACGGACTCACGCTCTGCTCGGGCTCGCTCGGCTCGAATCCCCAAAATGACATTCCGGATATCATCCGGTCAGTTAAGGGACGCATTCACTTCGCGCACGTTCGAAACCTCAAGCATCATTCGCCGGGCAAGTTCGAGGAAGCCGCGCATCTTTCCTCGGACGGATCGATGGACATGTACGAAATAATGAAAGCGCTGTACGACACCGGTTTCGACGGCCCGATCCGACCCGATCACGGACGCGCCATTTGGGGCGAAGTGTCCATGCCCGGCTACGGACTGTACGACCGCGCCCTCGGCTGCGCGTATTTGAACGGCCTGTGGGAGGCCTTGTCTAAACGCTAACGGAAGCGGCATCGCGATCCCGGGCGAGTAAATGCGAACGCGGGATCGCCGCCGTTTCTTTTCGTTGACAGATTCAATCTTGTTTGATTACTATGGAGAGACACCATGGGAGACGACACAACCTTTATTGCCCTTCCCCGAGATAGCCACGAATCGACGAGAGATTATGCCATTCGATGCCTCGAGTATAATATCATTCGATTGATGCTCTATCCCGGACAAAACCTGAGCGAGGCCCGCATAAGCGAATTGCTCGGGATAAGCCGAACGCCCGTCCGCGAGGCCTTTTTCGACTTGTCGAAAATCGGCATTGTCGAGATATTCCCGCAAAAAGGCACGAAAGTTTCCCTCATCGACACCAACCTTGTCGAGGAAGTAAGGTTCATGCGATGGATCGTCGAACGCGCGATCGTCAAACTCGCCTGCGAAAAAAGCACCGCCGCGGATCTCATCAAACTCAAGGCAAACTTTGACCTGCAAAAAAACGCTTCCGACGCGCAAGACATGCGCGGCCTGCTTGAACTCGATAACGCCATGCACGAGCTCCTGTTCGTCATCGCGAAAAAAGAATTCTCGTATTCGCTCATCAAGCGGATAAGCGTGCACTTTGACCGCGTGCGCATGCTAAATCTTATCAATCTTAATTATGTCAGCACGCTCGACGAGCACGGAAATCTCATCCGCGCCTTTGAGGAAAAAAACGCCACTGAGGCAATCGACATAATCGACCGGCACCTTTCTCACGTAACAGAATATCTGCCCGCATTAAAAAAACTCTACGGGGAATTTTTTAAGAACTAGGGCGGCACGACTTTTCGTCCGCTAAACATAGCGAGCGAATCGAGTTTTCGAGGCTACGCCCTGGCGCGATATGCAACGTCGAAGTCATATTTCTTGAGCAGGTCAGAAAGGCGGGACATATCGTCGGCGGTAAACTTATATTCGCTCGCTAGGCTGGCGATAGTATTAATCGCAATCGAGGCCGTTACGTTTTGTCGTCTTTCTTTTACCGGAATACCGTTTTGCATCCAGTCGCAGGCAACCGTCATCGCGCGGGCCATATTCGTTTCGTGGGTGGATTTCGCCGAGGTGCGCATGTGCATCGCTTCATTCTGAAACTGCACATAGATGACACCATTATCGCGTCTAAAAAGATAAAACGGGCGCATACCAGACCTCGATTTATACCGGATTTAACCGATAGAAACTGAGTTCGGGTACCGCCCGTCGATAGGGAAAAGTACCAACTTCGCAACGCGAAGCTAAAAACTGCTTACAGCCACCGTCTGGTTGGACGACGTTTTCTTTCAGGATAAGAACTTACTTTGCTCACAAAGTTGCTCACAATTCGCAAGCACGAAAGAAGTTTCATACCTGCAATTTTAATAAGTTCTTATCCAGTAAGAAGATTTC
Source organism: Spirochaetales bacterium (assembly GCA_003246335.1). Taxonomy (GTDB): domain Bacteria; phylum Spirochaetota; class Spirochaetia; order Treponematales; family Treponemataceae; genus Teretinema. The sequence goes on from QKAR01000082.1 coordinate 3,784, forward strand.
TAATGCGTCCGGAGGGTCTCGAACCCCCGACCTACGGATTCGAAGAAAAAAAATTATACAACCAAAATGTCTTTATATAAGTATTATAAACTATCATCATATAAAGTCAATAAATGAGTGAGCTCAATTTCAATTATTTACATTCTTTATCACTGTCTATTTTTTTTTGCTCACTTCTTTTCTCACACAAGTTAATTCTTCCAGAAAAATTGAGTTAGGGGAGCAAAGTTTTTTTAAGATAAGACAACAATCCCGCCTCATTCTCTCCGTCACTTCGCCACCTGCGGTGCCTTCGTTCCTCCGTTCACGACGCGGTATTGTTTCCAAGATTCTACGGCGCCCCATCCGTGCGATATTCCTCTTGCTTCGTTTCCCGCCCTCCGCATTATTATCTCTCGCTCGTGCGGTCAACAAAAATAACGTGTCGCCCTCCGTCACTCGCTCGCTCGTCGCATCCCCTCCCGTCGCTCCTTTCCAGTCGCTCCGTCCGGGAATGTTCCTCTCTCGATCGTTCCTCCGGTCAACACCTTATTTTTCTTTTCAAGATTCACTTTTGCTTCACCACGCCATATGCCTCATCGCAAAGCGCAAAGACGCGCCCGCATTTTTCTGCGCCTCTCGTGCGCCGAGCGCTCGTCGCGCCGTCCCTGGCGCTCCTCACCTTCATTCGGTCCCTCCGCGCTCGGCCTTCCGGGCCTCACGCTCCCGGGCCCTCATTCCGCGCATTTCCCCCGCGAGCTCTCGGCTCGCGATTATTTCCCGTGGCTCCCGCCGCGCCGGGTTCCCTCCGCCCCTGCCGGCCCCCCTCTCCCCAAGCCCCTCACCCCCCGCATACCCTGGCAAATAGGTACCGCATAGAAGTTGGGGAGAGGGGGGCCTCTTAGGGGCTCCGGCGCGTTGCACTTGCCCGGCGCTCTGGTCGCGCATTCCTCACGCTCGCCCGCTGATGCGTTTCTCGCTTCCCCTCTTCGCGGTATCGCGCCGTCCGAGACCGCGACCTTCCGGCAACGGAAAAAAAACCGCGTGTCAAAAAAGCGGACGGCGATTCTCCGAACCGCCGCCGTCTTCGGGCACTGAATGCTGCGCCGATTTCGCGGTTGCCGGAAAGATGCTCGGCTCAGGGGATTCGCAACCACAGCCGTAATCGGTTTTTTTCTTTGATTCCTCG
>QKAR01000006.1 GCA_003246335.1 Spirochaetales bacterium
CGCGATTCGAGCAGGGTGGTCAGTATTTCAGCGTTAATTTCATTGTCTTCGACGATGAGAATCGGTGCCATTTCCGTTGTGTCCGTCCTATCAGTTAATAGTAAAAGGTTTAAAACCGATTTGCAATGATTTTTATGGTGTTTTTCTGTGGCCTTTACCAATAGGAAATGCGAAAAAATCCTTCTTCGCGGAATCCAGCGTTTTCGTAGGCTTTTTGCGCCGCGGCATTGCTGAGTTTGACGAAAAGTGCAACGCCAAGGCCTCGAGCCGTTTCCTCGTCGGCAACGCGTCGGACGAGAGCGGTTGCGATGCCTAGTCCGCGCTTTTCGGGCAGGGTGTATACGCCCCCCAGCTGGCTCCATCCGAGTCCGATGGCGTTTGTTCCCGCCTTGGCGATCGGCTTTTCCCCCGCCACAACCATAAAAACGCGCTGTTTTTCGAGTGTGGCGCGGAGCCTCAGTCTTGTCGATTCCCTATTGATTGGCTCGTCGGGCGGCACGACTTCTTCTCTCTCGTAGGCTTCTTGCAGCGTAAGGAGTTTTTCCGTGTCGTTCGGCCCACAGGGGACGAACTCCCATTGACCTCGGGATAAGGCATCACCGGCGGGAGAACTCAAAGCGGTCGGATCGTAGGACAAAAGCCGATAATCGACCGATCTCTGCGGTTCGTTCGGCATGATCGATTCGATGAACCGAGCGTCGGCTTGCGTTCCGATGAGACAACGGATGGGAACGCGGGAAAGAAATCGCGCAATGTACGGTTTAATATCGTCTCGCCGCGCGGTCTCATCGAGGCAGGTAAAGAGTATCCCCGCGCCGGTCACGAGAAAAATTCCCTCGACGCCGGGTTTTTTGCGGTCGATTACGCGCGCGAAAGCGCGCACGCCTCGGTTTGGGAAACGAGTCTTCCCGTCAATGACGAGATTGCTCATGAGCGAGACGCATCGGCGTTCGCGCGCCGCGAGAAACTCAACGCATTCGCCGAATTCCCCCTCGAGGACGGGCATAATCGGGTTCATCGCTTATATACCCGATAAGGGCATGATTCCTTCCGGCTTAAAATCGCCGAGAATGGCGCCGAAAGCCGCCTCGAAGGAATACGGCGAGTAGCTGTAGACGGCGAGCGCGGTCTGTATGCGGGGCACCTCGGTAAGAAGCACGGGTGAAAGGCTCGACACGACGATAATCCGTTCGTTGAGCCATTGGAGATTTTTCAGAACCGCGAGACTGTCGCGGCCGGATAGGCAGTAAATAACCGTATCATAGCGCTTCGCCTTCGAGTACAGGCCATCGCCGATCGGCGCGGTATCGGCGTCGGGGAAACGCCGTTTTCCGGCCTCGAGGAATGCGGGATACGCTCCCGCGAGGAGAATTTTCTCCCCTTCCTTCGGTTGATACGGGAAACCCGAGTCTCGCACAAGGGTGACCGAACGCGCCGCTTGGGAAAGAAAAAAGAGTTGCCCCTCGCGGTCGGGAACTTTTTTGGGTATTTCGTCGATGTCGGGATACCGGGGCACGGGATTTTTGCCCTTAAAATAGGCGAGTTTTGCCTCTACAACCCGCCGCGCCGCGTCGGAGACTCGATCGCGAAACTGCGCGTTCCTTTTCATCAGGTCGAGCGTCCCGAGCCAAAGCGCGTCGTGTCCCCCCGGGGTCGTCGAGGACTCGACGATATCGTTTCCCGCAAGTATGGCAAGCTGTACCGCCCGAGAGACGCTTCCCGCGTATTCGGTGGCTCCGTTCATCATGATATCGTCGGTGACGATGAGACCCTTGAATCCGAGTTCGTCGCGGAGTACGTCGTTCAGAAGGTATTTTGAAAACGTCGCCGGCTCTCCGTCTTTCGTCACGCGCGGAAAGTTGAGATGTCCGCTCATGATAGCCGGGACTCCCGCCTCGATCATGAGCTTAAACGGGACGAGTTCCCGCGAGCGAAACGTCTTTTCGCCGATATCGATGACGGGGAGTTTGCCGTGGCTGTCGGCCCCGGTGTCCCCGTGGCCGGGAAAATGCTTGGCTGTTGTCAGTACGCCGGCTTCGCGGCTTCCGGCCATGAAAGCGGCGCCGAGCTCGCCGGCCGCCTCGGGATTTTCGCCGAACGAGCGCGGCCCGATCACCGTTGACTCGTGATCGGTGTATAGGTCGACGGCGGGCGCGAAGTTGAGGTTGATGCCCACCGCGCGGAGTTCCCTTCCGATATAGTAGCCAGAGTACCAAGCGTCCGAAGGCAATCCCGAAGCGCCAATGGCGAGATTTCCGGGCGTATCGCTCGTCAAACCCTTAATGTGGCGAATCCATCCGCCTTCCTGATCGGTCGCGACGAAAAGAGGTAGGTGAAATCGCCCCGATTCCGCCTCTTTTTGCAAAAGCGTCACCGCCTGCGCGACCTTAATCGTGTTATCCGTGTTCCATCCAAAGATTTTGATGCTGCCGAGAGCCTTCGTTCCGACCCAGTCGATCACTTCTTTGCTCGGTTCTTCGCCCGCCCAGCCGAACATGAGAATTTGAGCGAGTCGCTCCTCGTCGGTCATCTCACCGACGATTCGGGCCGCGAGCGTATCGTTTGGCTCATCGTCGTAAAAGTCGGGGAATTTCGCCGCGCGCTCGGAAGTGGACGGTTCTCCCGAAGCGGGTCGCTCCGTTGAATCGGTGAGTTGAGTCGCATCGGCAGCGATTGACGTAAGCTCTTTCGGGGCGTTTTCGGTTGAAAGCGCCGCCGCGGGCTTTACCGCCTTTGAGGCGTTCGCCGCCGTGAGCGCGACGACGGTTCCCGCGATCGCAAGGCAGGTTCCCGCGATGATCGCTAGTCGGGCGGGTTTTTTCACCGGCGGGTTCCGCAGCGCATTTCGTCGATGCAGCTAACGGCGCTATGCGCGGCGATCGCGCCGTCGGCCGCGGCCGTGACGATTTGCCTGAAGGATTTCGAGCGGATGTCTCCAGCCGCGTAGAGCCCGGGAATCGACGTCCGCATGTCCTCGTCGGTGACGAGGTAGCCGTTTTCGTCGAGTTTCGCGAGCGTAGCGAGTTCCGTGCGGGGAATCATCCCCACGAAGACGAACACCGCGTCGCAGGGAAAGTCTTCCCGCTCGCCGGTGACTGAATTCTCGAGAACTACGGACGTTACTTTGCCGGTAAAGCCCTCGCCCCCTCGGATTTCCTTCACGGTCGTGTTGAAGCGCGTCGTGATGGAGGGATTCGCGAGCGTCCGCTCGGCCAGGGCCTTTTGCGCGCGGAATCGGTCTTTGCGATGCACCATGGTGATGTTGTCGGAAAGCCGTGAGAGGAACGCGGCCTCGTCGCAGGCGGCGTCTCCGCCTCCGACGACCACGATGCGTTTATTGCGGAAAAACGGACCGTCGCAGGTAGCGCAGTAGGAAACTCCCTTGCCGTAAAATTCCTCTTCCCCGGGAACGCCGAGCTTGCGGTGTTCCGCGCCGGTGGCGAGCAACACCGTCTTCGCCGCGTACGCTTTCGGCGCGTCGCCGCTTTCCTCGACGGAAACGGAGAACAGTTCGTCTTTTTTGCCTATGCCGGAAACTTTCGCGTACGCGAACTCGGCGCCGAATCGGAGCGCCTGTTGCTTCATCCCCGCGGCAAGATCGTAGCCGCTGATGGGCTCGAGAATCCCGGGATAGTTTTCGAGACGATCGATGTAAATCGCCTGACCGCCTTCGCCCTTTTCCTCGAGGACGATGGCCTTGAGGTTCGATCGAGCGGCGTATTGCGCCGCGGAAAGGCCGGCGACGCCGCCGCCGATGATAACCATATCGTACGCTGTTTCCATATAAATAATTTACGGGCCGGCTCCCGTTCAGTCAAGCCAATATACGCGATCGGGGGCTTTCTCGCTTAGGTAGAGTCGGCCATAGCGCCCTGAATGCTCCACGCGAACGTCATTTGGGAAGTACGAGGTATGCAGAAACCACACCACGTCGAGAAGGTCGGGGAGGGAATCGCTCGGCGCGAAGCGATAGTACAGCGTACCGGTTTCGAGTTGGGCCCTGCGCAGCGGGTCGTTCGTCGCGTCCGGGTCGACCGCCGCGCGCAGTTGACTGCGCAAGCCCCCGTACCAGGCGTGCGTCGCCGATAAGAGGTTCAGTTTTTTTGACTCGTCCATGCGATACAGCTCGTACAGTCCCGCCACGGAAGGAACCTTGAGCGTGATTTCGTATTTGTCGGCTTTTTTTAGCGGCGACCAGGTGAGCGTATAATACGCTTCCCCGTTTTTAACCGCGCGGCGAATGCCGGGTTCCATTTCTGTCATGGCTCGATCATACTCGATTCTCGGGCGATTCGGCCATGGAAACGTTCTTTTTTTCGCTTAAACGCCGCGTAATGGCGGGACTGGACAAAAGAGCATCGTTTTAGTATATTTTCCCCGTTGACCCTTGCGGTTGACCTACCGAGTCTGTTTTCGGGCAGCATAGGTAGCGGTTGAAGCAAATTGCTTCGCAATTTTGGCGCCGGTCCTTGGAACCTATGGTTCCGGCGGGCGGCGAGAAGAAGCGATTGAAGCAAAATTGCTTCGCAATTTTGGCGCCGTACCCAAGCGGTAAGGGAGAGGTCTGCAAAACCTTTATGCATCAGTTCGATTCTGATCGGCGCCTTCTTAAAGTCCTTACGTTGTAAGGACTTTTTTTTACACTACCCGAAAACGGGCGTGTCTTAACCAAAACTGTAAGCAAGTTGTGTAAGCAACTTGCCCTTACGGAGGTACAAGATGCGCCGTTTTTATTTGTATCGACGGGGTAAGTACTGGTATGCGCAGCTGGGGAACCCTGAAAC
>QKAR01000154.1 GCA_003246335.1 Spirochaetales bacterium
CCGATACCTTAAAGCCGTTCTCATTTCCGCCTATTTCACGGGAAATCCAAACTCTCCATTTTCGGTATCCGTCCAAGACAAAAAAGGTAACGAGCTGTTTCAAAGCGACGCGCATCGCTTTGGGGAATTTTCTGAGGCTAACGGAGCGACGGGATTCGTGGAAATCCCCGTAAATCTCGCCGACGCGCCAAAAGAAATTTACATCGTCGTAGAGTCGAACTCCACTAAGGAAAACGCGCTGTTTATCCGTAATATCCCGACCTCCGGTAAAATTTTCTCGATTATTTTGGATGATAGATTTCATTATCAATGGTATAATGGAAGAAACGCGGCGATATTTCCTCGCTTTCAAAAAAACGAATGAAGCGAATAAATTTCGCCTAAAAAACTTGAATTCCGAAAAAACCGAGCTATACTAATTCTATACGCAGTTTGCGTTACAAAAATTTTTGGAGGATTGTTATGAAGAAACTTGCTGTTATCGTTGCTGTTGCCGCTGTCGCGCTTTTCGCGTCTTGCACGAGCGTTCTCCCCGTTGCCGGTGCTACCGGTAAAGTCGGATCGAAAGTCGGCGAAGCGACTGCGAGCTGGATCCTTTATCCGATCACCCTCAACGGCGATGCCGGTATCCAGGCTGCCGCGAAAGCCGGTGGAATCTCCACCGTTGGTACCGTTGATGTGAAGAACAACTGGATGTACATCATGGGAAGCGTTACCACCGTCGTTACTGGCGAGTAAGGTAATCGCGGAGCAAAACTTCGGTTTTGCTCCGCTTTATTTTTAAACTATGAAGAAGTTATCCGTTTTATTCATTATCATTCTTTCCTTAACCTCCTGCGTAACCGCTCCGCGCATTAACACTTTTGTGTTGGAAGACGGAACGAATCAGGATTTTTACCATCCAGCCGAACTCAAGGGACAAACGTTTAAGGTCTCTATGGATTTTACCGTTCAGTATCGGGGCGATTCCGTCACGAAAGTAACCGTAAATTACTCGCTCATAAAGCCTTCGATGCAGGTCAATTCTTTAAACGGCGCGAGCTTCACGCTCGATGACGGCACCTCCGTAAGCTTTACGGAAACTAAGCCCATTTACCTTGACCGGAACGAGCGAATATACCGCTTTACGTCTCAAATGAGCCCAGAAGGCTTCCTCCAGCTCATTCAACAAGAATCGCCGCAATTTTCGATCGATTTTAAAAACGTCGAATACTCGTTCAAGCCAACAGCGAAATTCAAAAAGCAACTTATGTCGGCTAAAACGCAATTCGTTCCCCAATATTAACCGCAGTAATAGAGGTTCCGATGAAATTTTCTCGAATTACTATCGCCTGCGCCGTCGCGCTCGTTTTTTCGTCTTGCGCGCGGCATGGCGCTTCGGTGGGCGCGACTAACGCGGACGAAATTCGTAGCGAGGGATATTCGCTTACCGCGGCTTCCTCCTATTGGGCGACTCTCTCGCCGGAAGACTTGGGCGGCGTCTCCTCAATGGCGGAAGCCACGAACGGGAAACTCCCGCTCAACGCGAAATTCGCGACGGCGCGGTCGGGCGCAAGCGGCGCGCTCATGACGGTCGGAACGCTTGAAACTGACGCGGGTTCGATTCCAAGCCAGACGGATATACAAGATTATGTCGATTCGATTACCGCGAACGCGCAACGCGAAAATGCGGCACAAAGCGATTCCGGGCGACGGGGAAAAACGCTGTACTGGGTTATCAACGTCAAAACCGAGGATTCTTTTTCCGTAAAATCTATTTTTTACCGAAGCCAATCCGCAAAACCGCTGTTCGTGGATTTCTACGTACCGACGAACTCCTATAACGAAAACGTCCAGGAAGAAATCACGAAAGTGCTTGATTCAGTCGACGTAAAATAAAAAAAAACGCGCGGGTCTATCCCGCGCGTCGTACGACGGCACCGTACGCTAGTCGCCGTCGTGAGCTCTCGTTCATAAGCCCGCCAAGGTCTCCACTTCTTCCTTTGTCCAGGAATACACGCTACCGCAATTATGGCACACGACCTCCAGGGGGAACGGGCCGTTTTTAGCCATGTCCGCGAGTTCCTTAGGGTCAAGCCGCGAAATATGGGCGGCGAATTTCTCGCGCGCGCAGGGACAGGCGAATCGAATATCGCGCTCAAGAGCGACCGTCGGTTTCATGCCGCGAAACAGGCCATAAATCACGTCCTCGCGGTCGCCGCCCTCGGCAAACCAAGTCCCGAGCGAGGGAGCCGCGGCGAAAGCGCGCTCGGCGGCTTCCACTAACTCAGGGTCGGCCCCGGGCATCGCCTGCAAATAGAGAGCGCCCGCGCCCGCTACCCGACCCTCTCGGTCAAACTGAATTCCCGTGTTGAACGCGGTTCGCGTCTGCTCGGAAGAGAGAAAATACTCGGTCAGGTCTTTCGCGATGTTGCGATGACGAATCTCGATCGTGCCGGTTACCGGCTCGGCATAACCCTCGGGAAATCGAACGACCGAAAGAGTGCCGTCGCCAAAATACGGGGCGAGATCCCAACTTTCGGGCGGCGATTCGAGGGGAATCGGGTCTTGCAAAAGGAAGCCTCTGACGAAACCGGTTGAGTCCGCCTCGACGCTAAAGCCCGCCGCCGGTCCGTTCGTATCGTAGCGAAAAATGGCTCGATCGCGGCCTTTCATCGTCGGAATAAGCAGCGCGCCGCAAAGGGCCGCTTGCCCCAGCACGAGAGTTTCCAAAAGGCCGAGCGAATGCTGAGCCCGAAGACGCGCGACAAAGCGCGTTCCATGAAAAAAGGCGCCGCGCAAAGCGCCATCGCCGAGTAAAAAAATCGTCATGCCGTCGGGATGCATCGCCGCAAGCCGCGATTCAAGGATAGGATCGTTTAACGGAGCGTCAATCATGGGGGCAGTATAGTGGATCGGGTCACTGGACGCAAGTCACGCAAAAGCGTAGACTCCCCGTCAATATATGATGAAAGAAACTAATAACGGCGTATCGCGCGCAGCCCTTCCGCTCGCCACGCTCGCCATTCCCATAGTCTTCGAGTCTTTTTTTCGAACCTTGGTGTCCTCGATCGATGCCATCATGCTCAGTTCCTATTCGCAGGAATCCGTCGCGGGAGTCGGTCTCGTAACCCAGTATATTTTTTTCATCCAAATCCTTTTCAACGTCATTTGCATCGGTACGAGCATCGTACTCGCCCAATATTTAGGCGCCCGTCGCGAGGAGGATTGTCGGGCGGTCACGCAGGGTAGCATCGTGATGATATCCTGCGCGGGGCTTGCCATCGCGCTAGCGGTCGGATTTGGGGCGGGGCCCCTCCTCTCTTTTTATCGCATCGAGGAAGGCGTGCGGACTTTCGCGTGGCAGTATCTCGCCATATTCGGCGGGTTAGGATCGGTTTTCGTCGCATTCAACCTGCTTCAGGCGACAATTTTGCGTTCCTACGGCTACACGAAAGACGCAATGTTCATTTCCATAGTCGCCAATGTCCTGAACGTTATCGGGAATTCCTTCTCGCTCTACGGCTGGTTCGGACTTCCGGTGACCGGCGTGATCGGCGTCGCCTCGTCGTCGACCGTTTCCCAGATCGTGGCCTGTTTTCTGTTCGCCTGGCGGATTAAAAAGCATCCGGACGTTTTTTTCTCGGCGCGCGGCGCCCGTTCCATTGGAAAGGAAACGTATCGGAAAATACTGTCGATCGGCATACCGACGGCCGGGGAGAATTTATCCTACAACGTGGGTCAAATCACCATAATGGCCATGGTTTCGACGCTTGGGACATGGGCGATGTCGGCACAAGTGTACGCCCAAACGATCGTGCGTTTCGTCATGCTCATCGCGTTCTCGATCGGAAACGCCGTGCAAATTAAAATGGGGTATCTCGTCGGCTCCCGCCGCCTCGACGAAGCCTACCGAAAGCTCTGGGGATACCAACTCACGGGAACGCTCATTTCGTTTACGCTCGTGATTCTCCTTAACTTCATAAAAGGGCCGATCGTCGGGATTTTTACCCATGAGGCCGAAATAGCCGCGATCACGTGCTCGCTCTTCGTCGTTTCGATTTACATTGAAACGGGTCGATCGATCAACTTAATCACGATTTCAGCCCTGAAAGGCTCGGGTGACGTGAAATTCCCGGTTTTTACCGGTATTTGCACGACTTGGCTTTTCGGCGTCGGCGGAAGCTGGTTGGTTGGCCTGCATCTTGGCATCGGAATGATCGGTATTTGGCTCGCGGTCGGCACCGACGAAACGCTGCGGGGCCTAATCATGCTCGGACGGTGGAAAAGTAAGCGTTGGCAGACGAAAGCGATCGGATAAACGACGAATTTAGCGAGGATTTAACCGAGGCGCGAAAACTTTTGTTGACGACCCTCGACAACCGTGCTAGAATAATAAACATCGAACGAGATCTTTCTTAATTTTTATTAATGTATCCGACTGCCTGTTGTCTGCTTCTGTTGCCTGCCTGACTGTGCGCTTGATTCAGCATACCTCGCGTTTCCGGTTTTCATTTTAATAAAAAAAAGCGAGACCGTTGATGTACCGCCCGTTATTAGGCGGTAGCACTAAAGTATTACCGAAAACCGGTAAAGGATTTGTATGTCACAGAAGATTTATGTCGGAAACATGAATTACGCGACGACCGAGCAGGCCCTCTCTAACCTCTTCAGCCAGTACGGCGAGGTCCTCTCCTCCTCCATCATCAAGGATCGCTATACCCAGCAGTCCAAGGGCTTTGGCTTCATCGAAATGGCGGACGCCCAAGCCGCGGAAGCCGCTATCGCCACCCTTAACAACCAGGAATTCGAAGGTCGCCGCCTTCGCGTAAACGTCGCCGAGAACAAGCCGCGCGAGTTCCGCCCCCGCTACAACGATCGTGGCGGCTACGGCAACGACCGCTACTAATATATCGAACCGGCGGCTTGCTCGCCGGTAGATACGAACTCCCTGAGCGCGCAAGCGATTGGGGAGTTTTTTTATGCCCAAGAGAGTCAGTAAACCCGCGCCGCCATGCTATACTTTCCGCATGACGACGCTTTCCATACCTAGTTCATCGATTTTTTCGGCCTTTATTAAGGAAAATCTCGACCGACTCGCCTTTATCTCCGCCTGGCTCCACGCGCGCGATATTCCCCATACGATCGTCAACCTCGCCGGGAAGCGCCACGTCGTCATTCGCTTCGCGGCGGAGCGCTATGATCCGAGGTTTCGCGCAAAAACCCTCGTCGCCCACTACGACCGCGCGCCTGGAACGCCCGGCGCCAACGACAACAGCGCCGCCTGCTTTCTGCTACTCGCGCTCGCGGAACGGCTTTCTCAGGCAAATGAGGGACAGCACAATGTCATGATAATTCTCACCGACGGCGAGGAAGCTGCGGGAACGAAAGGGATTTCAGGCCAGGGCTCCTACGCGCTCGGGAGCGGACTTCGTAAGTTGCGAATGACAGAAACCGACGTTTACGTCTTTGACGCCTGCGGAAGGGGCGACACGCTTATACTTTCTACCGCCGGCATGAACCGTCGCGTACCGTTAGGATTACTGAAGCGATTGACGGACATTCACGAGAGAACGGCGGAATTGGCGCGGCGGGCGGCGCGGGAGCGGTGGCTCACGTTACCGACGCCCTACAGCGATAACGCGGGTTTCCTCGCCGCGGGAATCGCGAGCCAAGTCGTTACGGTACTCCCGCGAGACGAGGCGAATGCCCTTCTTCTCGCGCTGAACGGGGCGGCTTCGGAAAGCGAGCGGGCGGCTCTGCTCGAGGCGATAGCGTCAAACCGTCATTCTTCGAAGGGGGAAGACGAGATCGCGGGCGCGATCCCCGAAACATGGAAGATGATGCACACGCCACGGGACTCCGCCGAAAGCCTCTCTGTCGAGGCTTTTAACCTCGTGGAGCGTTTCCTGGAAACCCTCGCCGGGGCGAGGGAACCGCTAAAACCGTAGCTTAAATCGAGAAAATCGACGCGTACGCCTTGAGCGTGTCGTCCATCTCGCCGGAAAGTACTTTCTTCGTCAGCACTTTGCCCAGCTGAACGCCTTCCTGATCGAAACTATTGAGGTTCCACACGAAGCCCTGGAACATGATTTTATTCTCGTAATGGGCAAGCAGGGCGCCGAGCGTCTTCGGCGTGAGCTTTTTCCCGTAAATAAGGCTCGACGGCCGCTCTCCCGGAAAATTCTTGTTCGGGTTGGCGTCTTGCTTGCCTTTGGCGAACGCGACTATTTGCGCCGAAAGATTCGCGCACAGTTTTTTCTGGCTCGTGGACCCGTCTACGACGATATCGTCTCCCGACTGTCCCTCGACGAAGCCGATAAACTGCAGCGGCACGACATCGGTTCCCTGATGAAGCAACTGGTAAAACGAGTGTTGCCCGTTAGTGCCCGGCTCCCCCAGGAGCACGGGGCCAGTCGCGTAATCGACTTTTTCGCCGCGTCGGTTCACCTGCTTGCCGTTCGATTCCATATCGGTCTGCTGTAAATGCGCGGGTAAGCGGGAAAGGGCCTGGCTGTAGGGAAGGATGGCGGTCGACGGATAGCCAAGGGCGTTTCGCTCGTACACGCCGATGAGAGCGTCAAGCAACGCGGGATTTTTGCGGATATCGGACTCAAGAGCGGACTTATCCGCCTCATGCGCGCCCGAAAGAAAGTCCGCGAAAGTTTCCGGACCGAAAGCGAGAGAAAGTATCGCCCCGCCGACCGCGGACGACGAGGAATACCGGCCGCCGATAAAATCGTCCATGTAGAACGAGGCGAGATAGCTCGGATTGTTCGCGAGCGGGCTCGTTTCGCTCGTAACGGCGATCATGTGTTTTGTCGGATCGAGGCCTGCTTTTCGGATAAATTCCTTGACGAAAAGCTCGTTGGAAAGCGTTTCCTGCGTCGTGCCGCTCTTCGAAACGAGGATAAACAGCGTTTTCGCGAGGTCCACGCCGGCGATTACGGCGGAAGCGTCGTCGGGATCGACGTTAGAAATGAACCGCGCCGTCATTTTCTGTTTACCTTCGACGCGAGCCCACTGCTCCATCGCGAGATAGAGGGCGCGGGGACCTAAGTCAGAGCCGCCGATACCGATTTGGCAAACGGTGGTGAACTTGTCGCCCTTGGAGCCCTTGATCTCGCCGGAATGCACTTTTTTGGCGAACGCGGCGATTTTGTCCTGCTGTTCGGCATAGAAAGAGCGAAGGTTTTTCCCCTCAAAAACGACGTCTTTTCCAAGCTGGCCGCGCGCGAGTTGATGCAACACTTTGCGGCTTTCTCCGGTGTTCACGACATCCCCGTCGAGGAGGGCCTGATATTTTTCTACGAGCTGCTGTTCGTTGCTCAACTCCTGGAGAACGGTAAGAATGGGTTCGTTCACCTGTTTTGCCGCATAATTATACACGAGTCCTCCGGCCATCGGCACCGCGTAATTTTTTACGCGAGCGGCGTCGAGGACCGCAGAAAGCCTCACCTGTCCGGTGAGGGACAGCATTTTCTTGTAGGAATTCAAGGTATCAAGATTGTTCCAAGCGATCATAGGGCTCTCCTTGCAGAAATTTTTTGAAAATACCGCGGGAACCGAACGGTTTATTCGTCCAATTCGGGGATACGAAGCTTGAGGGTGTCGAGGAATTCGTCGCCGGAAACGCCTTCGCGCAGGCAGACGAATACGCAATTATCGCGGCCAGTGATCGACCCAAGAACCTCGTCGAGATTCATGCTATCAATGGCGCTCGCGACGACGTCGGAATGACCCGAATACGTCTTAATCACGACCATGTTACCGGAAAAATCGATTGAAATGTAACCGCGCAGAAAATCCTGCACGACCGTCTGTTCGGATTCCTGCCGCTCCTCGTCGCCGGGAAGCGTATACACATATCCATTATGGCCGTCGGAAAGCTTTCCGACCTTAAGAAGCTTCAGGTCTCGCGAGAGTGTGGCCTGCGTTACGGCAAAACCCTCACGGGACAGGTAGCCGAGTAAGGCTTCCTGTGACTCAATCCGGTACGTCTTTATAAGTTTCCGGATCGTTTTCAGTCGCGTCAATCGTTCTTTCAATTTTTGGTACCACTAAAACCGAATAAATATACATATATCATGCATAAACTTTGGCATCATGTCAAGGCGTCTTTCTGCCGATAACCAAGAGGGGGCGACGAAGGTGAGCGAAGCAGAATCGAAAGACGCGACGATTCTTTCAATTTATCAGGGCGATCAGCATGACGGTTACGCGGAAGTCACGATCGCCCCGGATTTTTCGCGCGCGACCGCAAGTTTTTTTCCTCCCGCTCCCGGAGGCTCGTTCTTAACGTATCAAGTCGTAGCCGCCAAACTCGAGGAAGGCGGCGTCGTCTCAGGCGTCCTCCATGACGCGATCCAAGAGAAATTGCTCGCGGCGAATTCGAGCCAACAGGCCGTCAAAGACGTGCTGATAGCGAACGGAACGCCGCCAATCCCGGAAATACCCGAACATTTCGTGCTGGGCAAGGATTTCGTCGATCGACGACCGGAAATTGACCCGAATGCGGCGAGAATCGACTGGCACTCGATCAGCGCTTTTAAAATCGTTCACGCGAAAGAGCCAATAGCCCGCCGAATTCCCAAATCCGAAGGAAAGACCGGAATAAACATACGCGGGGAGGAAATCCCCTTTCCGGTCAAGTCCGTTCAGCAACTGCAGGCGGGAGCGAACGTCATCGACCATGAGAAAGGATTATTCGCCGCAAAGGATGGCAGGCTTTGCTTCAGCGCGAGCGGCGGCGTTTCGGTCGAGGAAGTGCTCGTGCTCAAAACGGGCGTCGACTTCACGACCGGAAACATCGCCTTCCCGGGCGACGTCATCCTGCAGGGTAAAGTCGCGGATGGCTTTAAGGTATACGCGGGCGGATCCATCGTTTCGAGCGAGGTCATAGACGCGACGGAAATCGTCTGTAAGAAGGATCTCGTCGCCCAATCGGGAATCGAGGGCGGGCAAACCGGCGTCGTGCGCGTCGGAGGATCCCTCACGGCGAAATACATACAAAATTGCAAAGTGGCCGCGCGCGGCGACGTTATCGTCTCCGGAAGCATCGTTCAGTCTAAAGTGTATTCGATGGGCATGATTCGGATGGGCGACACGGGAAAACTCGTCGGATGCGAATGCATCGTCATCGGCGGCGTGCAGGCCATGGACATCGGGAACGCGCGCGGGGCGAAAACTTACCTTAGGTGCGGAACCGATTTCACTATGCAGCAGGAACTCGACGTCGCAAACGAACGGCTCAAGGTTATCGCGGCGAAACTCCGCCAGGCCGAGGAAATGTATAAAGAAGAACCCCTTCCGGATATCGAGGCGTTCATCCAAGAGCTTCGAAAACGTCGCATGGAAATCACCGAAAGGATTCCCGCGTACTTAACCGCGATAGACAAAAACGACGCCGCCTTCGTAGAGGTGCGCGGCACGATGTATCCCGGCGTCGAAATCGAAATATGCCACGTATCATACACGGTTTTAAAGCAGCAAAAGCAGGTGATCCTCAGGCTCGATAAAACCAAAGGCGTGATCGTCGCCGAGCCCTACAAAAAAGCCGACGGGAAAGCCCACCCTAGCGCATCGTGACGATAGTCTTTCCGGTACCGCCGGCCTCCGGCAGGGCGAAATGAAATTCCTTAACGGCCGGGTAATGGGCGAGCATATCGTGAGCCGCCTGCTGAAGAATGCCATGGCCCTTACCGTGAACCACGGAAAATTCCTTTAAACCCTTCATTGACGCCAAATCAAGCTGACGCTGCAGCGCGCGCATCGCTTCCTCTTGCCTTAGGCCGAGCAAGCGGAGCTCGAACGCCGGAACATCGTCGCCGGAAAGGTCCGCGACGACGCTCACCGTCGCTTTCTGCGCGCCCGGCGCCACGGGCACGGCGGATAACTCGTTTGCTTTTACCGTCATCTTAAGCGTCCCAACCGTGACGACCCACCGGTTGCCGCTCGCCGAACGAAGAATGGTCCCGCGCCGACGCGAAGGCCCGACATACACGTCGACGCCGGGCGCGAAGTCGGGAACGGAAGTCGGCTGCGCGGCGCTTGAAGCGCCGCGGGGAGCGGCTCTCGCCTTGCGCCCTACTCCCTCGCCGGGAACGCCGGAATCGGGCGCGATCGACTCGAGGGCTGCGGTATCGGAGGCGAGTTGATCGCTCTCGGACCGCAAGGTCGATCGCTCGGCGTCGACTAAGGCGCCGAACTCGGCTATCCATTCTTTAACGCCGACGGTTTTATCGCGCGTAAGCTCGCCCTCGCGAAGCTCTCGCACGAGGTTTTCGAGCCGTTTCCGGCTTTCCTCAAGCAGATTGTCCAGACGGCGGACGCCGCCTTCGCGCAGCTCCTGCTCACGCTGGCGAAGCTGCAAGTCCTTCAGGTCGACGCGTCGCCTTTTTTCCCTGATCTCCCGCTCCTCGTCGCGTTTTTCCTTTTCCAGGCGGTCTATTTCCTCGTGCTTGGCGGTAAGGCCGCGAATAAGGGCAGAAACGTCCGCGCGCTCTTCCTGCAAATACGAGCGCGCCCGCGCGACGATCGCGGGGGCAAGACCGTTGCGCGCGGCGATATCGAGCGCGTGGCTTTCCCCGGGAACTCCCATGAGGATGCGATAGGTCGGGGAGAGCGTGGTCTGGTCGAAATCGACCGAGGCGTTCACGCACGACTCATGCGTGTAACCGTAATTCTTGAGTATGCCGTGGTGGGTCGTCGCGAGCACGGTTGCCCCGCGCTCAAGGAGCGCGTCCAGGACGGCCATCGCGATGGCGCTCCCTTCTTGGGGATCGGTCCCGCTTCCGAGCTCGTCAAGGAGAACGAGACTCCGATCCGTCGCGCTTTCGAGAATTTCGGCGACGTTTTTCATATGGCCGGAAAACGTCGAAAGCGACTGATCGAGGGATTGCTCGTCGCCGATATCGCAGCCGACGAAATCGAAGATAGGGAGCGCCGTGGGATCGGCGGCGGGGACCGGCCAACCCGATTGGTTTATGAGGGCGAAAAGAGCCGCCGTCTTAAGGCTGACCGTTTTGCCGCCGGTATTCGGCCCGGTGATTATGAGCACCCGCGCGGGCGGAGTAAAAGCCAAGTCGATCGGGACGGCGCGGTCTTTCAGGAGGGGATGGCGCGCCTGCCGGAGCTTAATGGCCGGCGGGCTCTCGGGCGCGGCGTCGGGCGCGCGATCGCGGGCGAAACAACAGCGATTCGCGGCGCCCCACGAAGCCACCGCGCGCTGACCGTCGTGGAAAACCATGCGCTCAAGGCCGAGCTCGAGGTCGGCGTGAAGCGGCGCGATTCGGGCCGTCAACTCGCGGAGAATTCGCGCGACTTCCCGCGAAAGGCGATGTTCCTCGGTGACGAGATCGTTATTGCGGTCGATGACGTCCTCCGGCTCGACGTAGACGGTTTGGCCGGACTGGGAAACCTCGTGAACGATGCCTCGGACGCGGCCACGGAAATTCGCGCGAAGGGCGATGACTTGGCGCCCGTCGCGAATCGTCGGAAGGTTCGACTGCAAGGCGCTTTTCATGATGTCGTCGGTCAAGTATCGGTTCACGAGCCGATCGATATCCTGCCGGATTTTTCGTATCGACTCCTTGATGGCGCGCAGCTCCGGCAAGTCGCGAAGCTCGCCCGAGCGATCGATAATCCTGAAAATCGCCTCGGACACCGGCGAAAGGTCTGGAATCGCGAGCGCCGACTCGATAAGCGCGCCGTCAAGGGAGTCAAATCGTCCAGTGCCCGCGCCTGCTCCCAACGCGAGAGAATCGCGCCGTCCGGAGGCGGTTTGGCTTTCGCGCGATGACGCCCAAGAGCGCAGGGCGTCCGCCGCGTCGGCGAAAAGGCCGAGCGAGAGGAATTCATCCATGACGAGGGAAGCGCCCTCGACCGTGAGGCGGGGCAAGCAAGGGCGAATGGGCGGCCAGGCGGAAAAGGCGGGAGGCCGCTCGGAAGCGAGCGCCGCCAACCACGCTCCGGCGAGGTTTTTTCGGCGCGAGACTTCGGCCGGGTCCGCCGATGGCCCGATGAGGGAAAAAGATTCTCGGCCCTCCTCGCTGAGGCAAAAGCCCGCGATCTGGTCGCGTATGCGCCCGTATTCTAGGGCGTCCAACGTTCGTTTGTTCATGCGATTTTTCTCAGTCCGCCCAATTACCGGTTTCGAGCTCATCCTTGATCCTCTGCCAGCTTTCGTACCGCTGCTCGTGGATGACGCCCGCGTACACGGCCTCGAGAATTTTGCAGCCGGGCTCGTTCTCGTGCGAGCACGACATGCCCCAGGAGCAAGAGCCGACTAACGGTTCCATTTCGCGAAAATACAGGGCGAGGTCTTTCGCGGATATATCGTGAAGCACGAAACGGCGCACGCCGGGCGTATCGATCACCGAGCCGCAAAGGCCTTCCGCGTTCGCTGGTAAGTGATACAGTGAGCCCTTCGTCGTCGTGTGCGTTCCCTTGCCGTATTTTTCCGAGAGTCCCCCGGTTTTGAGCGCGAGACGCGCGTCGACCGCGTTGAGAAGGCTCGACTTGCCGACGCCGGACTGGCCCACGAAGGCCGATACTTTGCCCGCGAGGAGGCCGCGCAACTCTTCCAGGCCCAAGCCCGAGCGCACCGATGCGCGTACGACGCGATACCCGAGACGGGCCCAGTCAGAAATCCGGTCCTCGCAATCCTCGTCCGAACCCAGGTCGATTTTGTTCAGGAGGATAATCGGCTCGACGTGCTCCGCGTCCGCTTGAATAAGCGCGCGGTCGACGAATCGGGGGCGAAAATCGGGCTCGGCCGGGGTTGTCACGATGACGGCGTAATCGAGATTAGCCGCGAGAAGCTGCGGGGCGTTACCTTTTTGGTTCCAGCGCACGAAACGGTTTTTCCGGGGGAAAAGAGAGACGATTTGGCCTCGACCCGCGTCGTGGGAATCTTCGGAAAAGTCCACGAGGTCTCCCGGCGCGAGCGGATTGTAATACCCCTCGCTTTCGCGCAGTATTTTACCCTTAATCACGCAAAGGCGCACCGCGCCGCTAGAGTCCTCGATCTCGAACTGATTATTCGTTCCGCCCAACACGAGGCCCTCGCTCAAACGCGTCCCCTCCATTCCATGCCGAATAAGCCGGCGTAAGTTCGATATCGATCGTTCGCCGTCGGCGTCAGATCATCCGTGACGTATAACGCGGGAACTTCGACGCCCGGACGCGGAGGAACCAGGCTCAGCGCGCGCTGAACGACGCCGTTAAGGGAATCGATAACGGCGATCTCGGGACCGGCGACCTCGGCGATCTCGTCGCGCACGTGCAAAAAATGCGTGCAGGCAAGCACGATCGCGTCGGCTCCCGCTGCGCGAAACCGCTCGACAGACGGCCGTACCGCGTCTAGCCGAACGCGGCGCGGCGCGGTGAGCAGCTCCCGCTCAACGCGGGAAACGAGCACGGAGTCCCCAATGCGCACGAGATCGCAATCGCCCGCGAATTCCGCCGCGAGCGAGTCGACGTAGGGGTCGCAAACCGTGCGTTCCGTCGCCAGAAGTCCTATCTTTCGCGTCACGGAAAGCGAGGCGGCGAGCTTGATCGCGGGCACCGTGCCGACGAAAGGCACGGAGAAACGGGCGCGCAACGAGGGAAGCGCCGCGACGGACATCGTATTGCAGGCGACGACGATCACTTCGGGGGAAAAACGCTCGATAATCCGGGAGACGGTATCGGAGGCGAAGGCGATCACCTCGTCGCGTTTTTTCTCGCCGTACGGGAAATGGGCCGTATCGGCGACGTACACGCAGGAAGCCCCGGCTACGCGCGCGTGGAGTTCCGCGAAGTACGGAAGTCCGCCCGTGCCTGAGTCGAGAAAGGCGTACTGATACCGCGCGCGCGCGACATGCGTCTCGGGGGCGGGCGAAAAATCAGTTAAACAGCGCATCGAAAGCCGCCTTTCCCGAGGGTTTCGCGCCGAGCGGCGCGTGATCCGAGCGAAACGCTGGGTTGAACTGAAAGGAATCGCAGAAGTTCGCGCGTTCTTTATCGGACACGGCGTCATCGACGCGCTCTGCGCAATCGTGGTAACCGCCCGGCGACCAAAACCTGCAGTTTTTGCACGAGCGCGCGTCCGCGCCGCATGAGGGACAAACCGCCGATCGAGCGACCGGCGCGGGAACAGTAATGGCCTTTCCGCATTTCCAGCACATCGCGATATCATAACCCATTTGACCAAAAGCGCGCAATGACCTACAGTGAACGCATGTTCGATCAAGCGCGCCCCGTCGCGAGAGAGCGGCTCTTGGAAACCCTCGCCGCGGAACGGGAAATCAACAGTCTCGATTTCGCGGGAATGGCGTTCGACTCGCTCGACCTTTCGGGCAAGGTTTTCATCGGCTGCAGGTTTTCGCGGGCCACGTTCACGAACGTCAATTTCGAGCACTGTCGGCTGCGCATGTGCTTTTTCGACTTTTCGGTCTTTAACCGATGCTCACTCCGCGAGTGCGACATCCAGTTTTGCAGTTTCGCCGGGGTTCGCATCACCGACTCATCCTTCGGGAATTCCGACCTTTTGCACGATAATTTCAACGGCATTCTCGCGAGCAACACCTCGTTCGCCGACTCGGACCTGTACAATTCGCGCTTCGTCATGGCGTCCCTCAAGGACGCCTCGTTTCAAAACTGCAATCTCAAGAAAACGATGTTTTGCCAAACGACGCGCGAGCGCGTATCGTTCAAGTCATCGAACACGAGAGAGGCGATTTTCGCGAAGGGAGAAAATCCCGAATGAAAATATATTACCACTTCTCCCGCGAGGGATTCTCGAACGAATACTTGGTCGGCAACTGCGAGACCGGCGAGGCGGTCATCATCGATCCCGGCGTGATGAACAGCGAGCTGCTCGGGCAGATCGAGCGCAACAAGTTTAAGATCGACGCGGTCCTCGTCACCCACAACCACGAAAGCCACCACAGCGGGCTCCAGACCCTGCTGAAAATTTATTCGCCGCGCGTGTACGCCGCCGATTCTGAATTAAAGGGAAAAAAGACGGTTCTGCTCCAGGGAGACGGAACTTTCACCGCGGCGGGTTTCTCGATACGCTACTACGCGGTACCGGGCCATTCGCCGGACTCGCTCATGTTCCAGATCGAAAACGTGGTGTTCGCCGGAGACGCGCTTTCCGCTGGAAGGCTCGGAACGACGAACAACGTCTACGGACGGCGAAATCTCCTCGCCCACCTCAAGACGAAGCTGCTGTCCATGAATGACGAAATCGTCGTCATGAGCGGCCACGGGCCTCCTTCGACCGTCGGGGCCGAGCGGCTGTTCAACGCCGAACTCATGGAAGCGGCGTCAGTCAAAGAAATATAGGCCGAGTCTGCCGCCGGCGACGCCCCAGCGTGAAAACGCGTATTCGCCGAGCTCGCGGGCGGCGCGCTCGAAGTCCGCCGCCTTCGTTTCTTGAACGTACTTTTCCAGGGACGGCGCGCCGCCATAGCGCCGATATCGCTCCGCGATATTTTCCGTAAAATAGCCGGGGACGCGCGCGAGCGGCTGTTGCATGAGATACGCCATAAATTCGTTTTCCATCAAGTAAGGATCGTCGGTATCGTAGCCGAGAGAGCCGACGACCGTGAAATACGTTTCCAGGAAACCGATGGCGCGCCGATCCATCGTGCGATACACTTCCGAGACTTTTGCCCGGTAATCCGCGTCCACGAAATAAATGCCGTGAAAACCCTCATGCGTGACGAATAAATACCGCAAGTACGCCGGCGATTCCCGCGAAATCGAAATCACCGCCCCTGCTCCGGCTCCCCACGAGTTTCCGTTTTTGACGATAATCCCCTCGGCGGAAAGGATATCGCGCAGAACGATTTCTTCCGCGGTAAGCGGGAAATTCGCCGCGCGAGCCGCCTCGAAAAATGCCGCGAGACTCTCCGCCCGATAGTCGTGGGCATTATAGCCGTGTAGCCCCGCGAGTTCGGCGTCGGGGACGAGACGGCCGCGATAACCGTCTTTCTCGACAAAAAAGGCAAGGCGCTTAAACAGGCGATCCTGCACCGCGTAATCGGCGGTATCGAAAATTAAAACAGAGGGAAACCGGTCCCACGCGAATACCTCAAAGTCAGCACGCCGCCATTGAGTCTGCGGCCATTCGACGATCATGTTTGGGTCCGCGTAAATCGGCGCGTAAACGCCCGATGCCGCCTTTTTTAAAGGGTTTTTGTTGCCGGTCGTGAGCGCGTACGGCGCGTTCGGCGTTGACCGCACGCCCGCGAGCCATTGCGCGCCCGAAACGGGCACGACGTCGCCCGGGGCCCCGGAAACGAGAAACGAGGGAACGAAAGCGCGCGAGCGGCCCGGCGTAAGCCGAAACCCAAACTTTTTATCGCCCAAGGCGAATACGCATCTCTGCTGATTTTCGGGCGATCCCGCCGCGGGACCCGCGCCAAGGAAACTAACGGAAAGCGAGCCTCCCGCGGCGACGTGTACCGGCGTCGAAAGGGGAGAAGACTGATCGATCGATCCTCCCGAAGGGCCGAAACCCGCCCAAAAGCTATCGGCGGAACGCTCCCATCCCTCAGCCTCATCGACGATGGCGGCGGAAAGGACGGTCACTCGAGTATCTTCGCCGCCATCGACGGACACCGCGAAACCGCGCGCGGCGGCAAAAGGGCCGGAGTCGGGAATGGCGAGTCGCAGCGAGAGAGAGCCCGAGGCGGAAGATACGGTCGCGAGCGGTCGAGGAACGGGCTTCGCCGATACGCGATCGTCGGCGTTCAAGAAACCGAGCGAGACGCGGGAGGAAACCGATCCGTCGCAGAGGAGCGAAACCTCCAGAGCCCCGCGGCCGCCGCGAGCCGAGGACGTTGCGGGAATTTCGGCCTTTTCGGGATTGAAGCCGAACCAAGCGGCGCCGCGCGCCCCGGCGATCACGCCCGACTTTGCCTCTCTGCTGAGCGCGGAAAGATGCATCACTCGACCGCTTGCCGAAGTAAGGCGCACCGACGAACGGGCGGCGCATCCGTTACCGAGGATCGCCGCGACAGCGGTCAAGAGGAAAAACCGAAGGGCGCGGGAGGTCATAGACTCACGATGCTCCGGGCGATCAGTTTGGCAATTTCGTATTTCCGCAAGGGAGGCAATTCCGAGTCTGGCCGAAGGAAGCTCTCGAAGCGGCCGAGGAAATCGTCGGGAATCGTCGTCAACTCGGAAACTTGGGCGAGATACCCACGATGCGAGGGCTCGAAGCGGCCATTTTCCATGAACAGGGCGGAAACGGCGTATTTAATAAAGTTTGCCGACGAAATCAAATAATGGAATTGATCTTCCCGCACGATAGCCGCGCCGAAATCGCCTAAATAGTGATCCATCGAAGATTGGTAAAACGAACGCATATGAACCCAAAAATCGTCGCCGAGTCCGGATAATTTTGCGACGATTTCGGTATACCAGTCGGTTCTGGAAAAAAGGGGGAGACAATGAGTCAAGCGATAAAACACGTAGGTCCCGGAATTGCGCAGCTTCCATAGGTCGGAGCCGGCGCGATCCGCGATGGAGACCAATTCCTCAATGCGCTCGACTTCCTTGAATTCGATGCGAACCGGAAGCTCCCCGACGAGGAAGCGATCCTTCGTGCCCGTTGGGGCAGTTTCCATTACCGTGTGGTTCGGATACGCGGCCGCCCGCGCGTTAGGGGCGGGAATTGAGCCGCGCACGTATACGTCGAGAATGACGGCGAAATACGGATCGAGCGTGTCGACAGCCGCGGCCTCGTTGAGGCACACGCACTCGACCGAGTCCCAGGCGGAAACCTCGGCGACGAGGCGATCGGCGAGTTCGCGAACTTTTGGCTTTATGGTATACTTCATACTGTCATTCTACCATACCCGGGGCCACAATGGAATATCATTTATGACCAAGAAAGCTATGACTGGTTTCGATTGCGTTTTTCTTCACGAAACGCAGCAAACGGAGCTCGCGCGCGAGCAGGTTGAATTCGGCGCGATTTTCGCGCGGCTCGCTTGCGGAAATTCGCGCGCAGCGCCGTTCGCGGGTTTTCCCCCGTTTTTGCCGATTTGGGGCGACGAGGGGCCGTGCGGCCCCATAGATCTCGACCCGCCGGAGGCGATCGACGGCTGGATCGTGCGCCGAGTGCGCGAGGACGGCAAGGGGAGAAAGTACGCCACGAAGGGCGTTATTCCCGGCTGGCCGGAAGCGCCGGGGGAACAATGCTTCCTTATCGGGTTCGCGGGTGAACGCGCGGAGACGGTCCTCGCGGCCGATAGGAACCAGGGCAGACAGCCGATCAGGGCGAACGCGCGGTACCGTGCCACGCTTTCGCTCGGCACGATCGCCAACGGCGACCTCGCGCCGACGCTGACGTGGAACGTTGGCGCGCCTCGGTGGGAAAAAAAGAACTCACGGTAAATTAACCGAAAGCTCACGCGCGCGTGACACGGCCGCGCGAGAATCAGGCACATGAACTACAGTACGCATCTCTATTTGGGAACCGTGCTTTATCCGATCATTGAGGAAACCTGGGGGCTTCCCCTCAGCAAAAAGAAGTTTTTATTTGGCTGCGTGAAACCCGACGTTTCGTCGCTTTTTTTCCGCCATCCCCACTTTTGGAAATACTCGCGAAAATATTTTTTCGCGAAGGTGGACCGACTCTCGGCGCATCGAATCGAAGCCGAAAAAAAGAACAAAAAGTTCAGCGAGGAGCTCGGCATCGCGCTCCACTACGCGGCCGATTTCTTTACCTCGGCGCACAACGTCACGCCGAACCGAATACAGGAACACATCGCCTTCGAGAACGCCCTGCACGATGCGATAGTCGCCCGCGTTACCACGGAATCCCTGCGCGGCAGAATGCGTTTTTTGCGCGAACTTCCGACGCTCTCGCGCGAGGCGGGGAAACATCCCTCGCTGAAAAAAGAGATTATGCGGCTCCACCGAACGTTCGTGCCCGACCTTAACGGGGTGTCGACCGACATTAACCGAATCGTCCACGCGACGCTCTTGGTAACCGCGACGGTACTCGACGCGGTTTCGCGGGACGAAACCCTTCAAGAGGCGGCACCTCGGGCAAAGACCGCCGGCCGCGGGCGAAAGGCGCCGACGTTTGAGCCGTTGAGCGCGCGAAGCGCCACAGTCTAGGAACGGCGAACGCGGTCAATAATTTCCGGCGGTATCTCGCCCTTCGGGGGATTCGTCCCCTTGAGCGGCTCCAAAAGAAACTCAAGGCCGTTGGCCTTAATCTCCGCGATCGCCCGAAGGCGCTCGCCTAAAATCCCCTCGGGAAACCCTTTTTCCTTAAACCACAGCACGTACGTCTCGGGTAAATCGACGAGGTACATGCCGGCGTATTTACCGAACGGCATGCGCGCGTTCGCAAGCTCCATGAGAGCTTGGTCTTCCGTCACATCGTCTCCAGGAAGGGAACGAGGGCGAGTTTCATGCCGCTTTTCAGGACGGAACGGGTCGCGCGCGCCAACTCAAGCCGCGTGCGCGCGAGATCCGGGTTCCCGGCCGCTAAAATGGGGCAGTCGTGATAGAAGCGGCTGAAGCACTTGGCCGTGTCGTAGAGGCTCGCGCTAATCGCGCTCGGGTCGCGGTTTTCGGCCGCGCGCGCCACCTGCTGCGGATAATCGCCGATCGCCTTCAAGAGTTCCCATTCGGCCTCGTCGGTCAGAAGTTCGGCCTTCACCGAACCGCCGGCGAGCGCGCCGGCCGTCGCGTTGCCCGCGGCGTCGAACGCGCACTCCGCCTCGACCTTGCGCAGGATGGAGGAAATGCGCGCGCCCATGTACTGCAGGTACGGGCCGGTATTTCCCTGGAACGACAGGGACTCTTTCGGGTTAAAGATCATGTCCTTCGTCGGCGTCGTCTGCAGGAGGAAATAATGAAGGGCGCCGAGGGCGATTTTTTCCGCGACGTCGGCGGGGTCTCCGACGGCTTCCTCTCGGCCTTTCGCCTGAATTTCCTCGAGCGCGCCATCGCGCAGGCTGTTAATGAGGTCGTCGCCGTCGACGACCGTACCCTCGCGGCTCTTCATCTTTCCCTCGGGCAAGTTGACCATGCCGTACGAAAGGTGATAGAGGTCTTTCGACCATTCGTAGCCGAGTTTTTGGAGCACGTAGAACAGCACCTTGAAGTGATATTGCTGCTCGCTGCCGACGACGTAAATGAGGCGGTTAAAGTCCCAGTCCGCGTGCCGATGAATGGCGGTGCCGATGTCCTGCGTCATATAGAGCGCCGTGCCGTCCTTGCGGAGCAGGACTTTTTTGTCGAGGTTGATCGGCGCGAGATCGACCCACACCGAACCGTCATCCTCGCGGTAGAAAATCCCCTTTTCGAGGCCGGCGAGAATTTCGTCTTTCCCCTTGAGGTAGGTTTCGCTTTCGTAATAAATTTTGTCGAACGAAACGCCCGTGCGCGCGTAGGTTTGCTTGATGCCGTTTTCGGCCCAGCCGTTCATGCGCGCCCACAGCTCGCGCACCTTGGCGTCGCCCGCTTCCCAGGCGATCAAAAGATCCTGCGCCTCGCGCTCGGCCTCCTCGGGATGCTCTTTCGCGTAAGTATTAAAGGCAACGTAGCAGTCGCCGACGAAACGGTCGCTCTTGACGCCCTCGGACTCGGGCGTCTTTCCGGCGAAAAATTTCTGATAGGCGAGCATGGACTTGCAAATATGAATGCCCCGGTTATTGACGATGTTGACCTTAAACACCTCGGCGCCGGAAAAGGCGAGAATGCGGGAAACGCTCTCGCCGAGCGCGTCGTTTCGAAGGTGCCCCAAGTGGAGGGGCTTATTCGTGTTCGGGCTCGAGAACTCGATCATGATGCGCTGACCGGCAAGGATATCGAGCTTACCGTAGGAATCGCCGGCGGCAGCGACCGCGGCGAGCGTATTGCCGGCGACATAGGAGCGTGAAAGGAACGCGTTAACGTAGGGACCGACTTGCTTGACGGTTCCAAGCGCGGCGGTAGAAGTATCCTCGGCGAGCCGACGGACGACTTCGGCGGCGATTTGCGGTGGCCCCATGCGGAACGCTTTCGCGAAAGCGAACATGGGAAAGCCCACGTCGCCCATGGCGGGATCGGGCGGGGTTTCCGCGGACACCGCGCTCATTCCGATCGCGGGCACGTCGATCGATTTTTCTTTTCGCATTCCCTCAAGCGCCGCCGCGACGCGCGCGCGCCATTCATCCCGAATCTCAGCCATTCTGTCGTCTCCTGTCACACTGATAAGGGTTGATTTTAGCCGAAACGGCGGACTCGTTCAATGCCAAAAAACGAAGGCGGCCATGTGGGTAAAAGAATCGCCGCCCTCACGCCGGGAAGAGCCGTACGCGGGAAGGCAACAAGTGCATGCGCCCGAGTCAACGATGCGCTCGGGTAAAACGCCGGACTCGAGGCAAGCCGCCCTATTCGCTTCCGCGAGCGAGAGCCGATAGGGCCACGGGCTATTTTGGGCGAGCCGAGCCGCGTCGGGAGCGACGCAGGCGGGGGTAAAATTCTTGGAGAAATACTCGAACCGTTCCGCGTCCACGGTGTAGCAGCACGAATGGATGTGGGGCCCGAAAACGACGCGAAAATCCTCGGGTCGCGCGCCCCAGATGTCGCGCGCGAGGTCAAGCGCGACGCGGACGATGCCGGTGCCCTTCCAACCGGAATGAAGCGCGCCGAAACACCGAGTCTCGGGATCAAAGAGGAAAATCGGCATGCAATCGGCGACGGTGACGCAGGGAACGAGGGAGGAATTCCTCGTAATGATTCCGTCTCCCGCCGGAAACGCCTCGAAACCCGCCGAGCTCTCGGCAACCAGCACGTCGCGGGAATGAATTTGTGAAACGGACACCACCGAGGCCGCGTCAAGCCCCAGGGAAGAGAAATAACGAGCGCGATTACACGCGTCGCGGGCGGGCTTCATCGGACCGGCGGACGCGAGCGAAACGCCGCACCGGGGGGCGCTCCCGGTAAAGTCGGGAAAATCCATATAAAAAGTCGAGCTAACCATCGGGGATTCTATCACAGGGACGCCTTTTCGAGCGTTTCCGCCTCCGCGAGCAATACCGCCGCGTCGCGGACGATGCGGCGGGCATGGGAAAGATCCTTGCGAAACTGGACG
The DNA here is from genome assembly GCA_003246335.1 of Spirochaetales bacterium. Lineage (GTDB taxonomy): Bacteria > Spirochaetota > Spirochaetia > Treponematales > Treponemataceae > Teretinema. Next base: position 22,073 of record QKAR01000154.1, read on the forward strand.
TTTAGGCGGCCTTGAACGGTCGCTAAATTGACGAGGGTTTCGTAGGGACCGCCGCGAACTACCTCAAGAACGCCCTCAAGAACGAGATCGACGCTCCTGAACGCGAGAGCGGCGCGGCTCACTAAATTTTCGGCCTCGCTGTCTATCGTCATAATGAGGCTCTCAAGCCGCGCCTTTCCCTTTATCGTCGCCATTTTTTCGCTCTGCACGAGGGTAAACCCCTCGCCAATGTCCCCTTTCGGTGACAGGCGCGCGTCGAACTGGTCTATCGCCAGCTGATGTTGGTCGAGGGTGCTGAAAGCGTCGGTGTATTCGGCGAGGTTTTCCCTCCGGTAAAAGTCACCTTCGATAAGAAGCAACTTTAGCGGACGCATGAGCCTCGAAGGATACACGGTCGAGAAAAAACACTTGAGGAACGCGAGCGAAAACTCGCGGCGCATCGCGAGCGGAATCCAGAATCCCTCCCATGGCCGATTCTCGAGCGGGGGAATTTCAGAGACGTCAAGCAAGGCGCACATGTTGCGCTCCAGCATCGCGCGTCGATGCAGGGCAAACCAGGAACGCCATCTTTCGTCGAAGCGCGTGCGCCACGCGTTCCTAAAGGCGAGAAACCAATCCTCGCCCCCTTCGTTCACCGCAGGAAGCCATTCAAGGTCTTTGAGCGAAAACCGCATAAACTCGTCGAGCGGAACGGTTTTTTTTAAGACGCCTATCCCGGAAAGATGCTCGCTCGCCGACATCACGAATTGCCGGCACTCATGCTCGAAATCGTATTTCGAGTCCGAAGCCTCATCCTTATTACAAAAAAGGAAAAGAGCCTCAAGCAGTAAGGCGGGGATTTTTTTCGCGCCCGAAAAAAGATTGACGAGATCCGCGAGGTCGGTATTAAGCGCCTCGACGAGGCATATTTTCTCGGTGCCTTGCCCATAACTAAAGCGCATGAGCATGCGATCGATCGGAAGGGCGGTAAAGCGCTTAATCCACTCGATGGCCTGCGCGGATTGGTACATTTTGGCCCGTTCGCTTTCAGGGATGGACTGAATGACGGTCTCCATCTCGCGGATGAAAAAAGCGCGCGCGTCTTTTTTGGGGTCTTGGTCGTACGGCAGGGAAAAGGGATCGGAGGCGACGCCGATGGCGTCGCAAATGTCCTTTATCAATAGGGACCCAAGGATGAGGTAAAACCCGCCCTTATCGGCCTCATACGCGGGCAAAAGAGGCCGAAAGAAATCTTGGGAGGACTTTAACTTCGCGAGCTCATTGTAAAAGCGCTGGGTATAGCAACGCTTACGGGAATTGAGGTAAGCCGACGCGAAAACGGAAAGCCGCTTCCCAAGCTCGTTCACCAGATATCGCGCGTATGCCCTATCGGGACTCGACGAGGAAAAAAAACCGAGAATGGCGAACCAGAGTCGCACGATGAAGGGTTCATCCGCGAGCTTCACGCTACGCGCGAGGGACTTTGCCTCCGTATTCGTGTCCGGCACGGAGTCGTTAATGGCTTCGGCTTGGGCTTCGGACGCGTCCGCAAGACGCCGCAGTAAATTCTGCCGTTCGGAGGAGTCGAGGGATTGAACCAGGCGCTCAAAATTAGAAGTAGTCTCGTTCGTCATCGAGGTAAGTATGGATGAGAATTGACGATTTGGCTACCGGGAAAAAAAAGCGGTAAAAAAAAACGCCGCGCGAATCGCGCGGCGTTTTTACGGTCCCTACGGGAATCGAACCCGTCTTTAAAGATTGAGAATCTTTTGTCCTAACCGATAGACGAAGGGACCAATGCAGCAAGTAAAGAAACGCTGCGCGTTTATTTACTTGCTGCCCGAGTTTCCCGCCTCGCGAAAAACTCGACATGCGGCATAAAGCCAACGCTGCGCGTTTATTTACTTGCTGCCCGAGTTTCCCGCTTCGCGAAAAACTCGACATGCGGCATAAAGCCAACGCTGCGCGTTTATTTACTTGCTGCCCGAGTTTCCCGCTTCGCGAAAAATTCGACATGCTAACGCGTTGCTCTCGCTTACGCGCTGAACTTCCCCAGGGAGGATTCGAACCCCCACAAACAGAACCAGAATCTGTAGTGCTACCATTACACAACCGGGGAAAGAAGTCGTGCTAGAAACTAGCACGCCCGCAATATTTTGTCAATCGAGTCGGGCTATCATTCCCCGTGGTACTCGACCAAGGTGCGAACCGGGACATCGCCAAGCACTTTCGCGTACGAAAGGAACGGAAGCCCAACGACGCCAAAGAACCCGGCGACGGTAGCGCCCCCCTGCTCAATCACGTTTCGGGCCGCGTTTAACGTCCCGCCGGTGGCTATGAGGTCGTCCATGACTAAAATACGCTCGCCTTTTTTTACGTCAGCCTGATGAACCTCGATCTCGGCGGTGCCGTACTCAAGATCGTACTTACACGCGTAAGTCTTGCCGGGGAGCTTGCCTTTTTTCCGTATTAGGATGAGCGGAATGCCCATGCGCTCCGCGAAAGGCGCGGCGAAAACGAAGCCGCGCGACTCGATCGCGGCGATCGCGTCGATTTTCTCTTTTTTATACAGCGCGACCATTTGGTCGATCGTATATCGGAACGCTTTCGGGTCAACGAGGATTCCCGTGATATCGTAAAAAAGTATGCCGGGCTTCGGGAAATCCGGTACTTTTCGAATGGCGTCGTCGAGGGAAAAAGAGGTTTTCATACGCGAGATAGTAATACGAGGGGAACGAAAGAGTCAACGCGGGCGGGATATTACGCGCGCCCGCTTTTCTTGAATCCCTGAACCCGCGCGCTCGCGTTCACCGACCAAGGACTCCGATCCCCTCGAGCCAGAAACCGATACCCGACGCCCGCTATCATCGCGCCGTTATCGGTGCAGAGCTTGAGCGGCGGGAAAACGCAGGTAAGGCCCGTTTCGGCCGCGAGCAAAGCCCGCAGGCGCGAATTCGCCGCGACTCCGCCTCCGGCCACGACCGTCGTCAAACCCGTGTCCTCGACCGCGCGCAGTAGCCGGGAAAGAAGGATTTTTACGGCGGCTTCCTGGAAGGCCGCGGAAATATTCTCGGGCGTGCGCTCAAAATCGGCGTTCCAGAACTGATCGATCTGGTTTATGGCCGCCGTTTTCAGCCCTGAGTACGACACGTCATAGCGATGCGCGGCGACGCCCTCCGCGACGTTACCGGCGCGATTTTGTTTGTCGATAAAAGGCATGGGAAAGCGCGCCGCGCGAGGATCGCCCAATTTCGCGAGCTTGTCGATCGCGACTCCGCCCGGATACCCGAAACCGTAGAATTTTGCGACTTTGTCAAACGCCTCGCCCACCGCGTCATCGATCGTGGTGCCCAAAACCTCGATATCGTCGAAATCGGATACTTTGCAAATTATCGAATGCCCGCCGGAGACGAGAAGGCCCAAGTATGGGTACGAAATATCGTTCGCCAAATGCGCGGCGTATAAATGGCCAAGCATGTGGTTCACCGCGATGAACGGTTTTTTCGTCGCCCAGGCGAGAGTTTTTCCGAAAGTCAGGCCAACGAGCAAAGAACCCATTAAGCCGGGCCGATTCGTCACGGCGATGCCGTCAATCTCGTCGATCGTCAATTTCGCCTCGGAAAGGGCCTGCTTCACGACGGGCAGTATCCACTCGGTATGCTTTCTGCTCGCGATTTCCGGCACGACGCCGTTATACGTTTCATGAAAGGGAATTTGCGTGGCGACCACGTTACTGATTATGACGCGACCGTCCTCGACTACCGCAGCGGCGGTTTCGTCGCAAGAGCTTTCAATGCCTAAAACTTTCATTGGTCATATTCTCCGTTCGTCGCGATTTCCGCGATCGTGGAAAGCGAAAAGCCTTGTTTAACGAGCTCCGGATACATGGAGGAGAGGATATCGGCGAGGTCGTTGGACCATACATGACCGATCATGATGGCGGAACCTCGCCGCTCGGCGACTTTTAGTCCGCCTTCAACCGCCGCGATGATTGTCTCGCGATCCTGAGTATTGTCAAGAAACACTGCTCGCTCCCAAATGTTCATGTTTCGTTCCCTCGCGATCTGCGGGGCGACGGTATCGGACGTCGTTCGGGAGTCGAGGAAAAAAATTTTCTTCTCCTGAATCACGTCAAAAACCGCGTTCATGGCGGCGCGATCCGCCGTGATTAACGACCCCTCGTGATTGTTTAAGCCGGCGACGGGCCAAATTTCGGCCAAATTCGCGCGAACGATCGCCCGTACGCGATCGGGAGCCATGCCCTTCGTCAGCGCGCCCGGTCCAGGATCGAGCGAGAGATTGACGGCCTGCATCGGCTGATGCAAAAGCACTTGTTTGCCCGCCGCGCGAGCACGACGGGCGGCTTCCTGAGAATACCGCAATCCCGGCAAAACGGCAATAGAGCAGGGAAACGGGAGATCAAGGAAGGGTTGGAGCTGGGCAAGATTATGTCCGGCATCGTCAAAGACGAAAATTAACGTCCCTTTTTTTTTCATCGCAACGGTTTTTCGGGTAGGAGCGGAGTTCGCCGTTGACGCAGAGGGAACGTTCGCCGGATTGGGCGCGATCGCCGGCTTTGCCGGGACCGAGGGCGGTTTCGTCTTCAAGGGAGGCGACGTTTTCGCGACCGATTCGGTTTTCGCCGGAGGGGTTTTCTTTGGCGTAGCGGATGGCTGGACTGTAGACGAAGAGATGGGCGCTATCGTCGGTGTCGGCCGCTGAGCGGGAGATACGACGGACGAGACGGAAGGAGTCTCTAGGGAGGGAGGCGCGGGAACGGGAGAGTCGCGGCCTGCCGGAACAGATTCCGCGGGTTTATCCGAAGCGGAATTCGCGATCGGTTCGGGCACAACAGACAGGGTCGACGCCACCGGCGCCGAAGCCGCCTGCAAGGCGGCTTTTCCCGCGAGCAAGGCCGTCGAGATTCCAACGATTATGGCAAGCAAAACGACGGTTATTTTAACTTCGTCGAATTTACGCTTGCCGCGTTTTCGTCGCGTCGGCCTTTTTTTTCGCTCCATGGCGAGAAAGAATAAACGGGGCGGCTAAACCTGTCAACCGCACACGATTTCGCGCAAATCCTCCGAACGAACTTTGAGTTTTCGCAAGGCGCGAAGCTCAACTTGTCGAATCGTTTCGGCGGAAACGCCGTACTCCACGCCGATCGCCTTCAGCGTGTACGTGCTGCCGTCATGGGTGAGGTTATACCGTTTCGTGACGATATCGCGCTCGCCTTCCTTTAATCCCGAGAGGATATCCGCCATATACTCATGTGTATACTTTTTCATAAACACGTCTTCGGGATTATACGTTGAATCGGGCACTAAATCCATTAACGAGCCGGTTTCTTCGTCATCCAACGGGAGGTCGAGGCTTGAAACAGCACCCGAACACCGAATTAAATCCGCGACTTCTCGCTCCTCAATATTGAGATGGGCCGCGATCTCGGCGTTAGTCGGAAAACGGGAAAGGCGTTGGTACAATTCCGAGGAGGTTTTGCGAATCCGTCCCGCGAGCTCTTCCTTGCGAAACGGAAGCCGAATGAGCCGACGTTTGTTCGCGATAGCCCGGGTTATCGATTGCTGAATCCACCAACAGGCATAGGTCGAAAAACGAACGTTAAATGAAAAAGAAAATTTCTGCGCGGCGGTAATAAGACCGAGATTCCCTTCCTGAATGATGTCCAGCAAGGGAAGGTCGGGTGCCGCGTATTTTCGGGCAATAGTGACAACGAGTCGAAGGTTCGACTCGATGAGTTTTTTTTGCGCGGGCAAATCGCCGGACTGAATTTTACGCGATAGTTCAATTTCTTCTTCGAAACTGAGCAGTGGATACTTGCGAATCGCTTTTAAATAATCACTTATTGAATCTTGGTCACCCATACATCCCCCAATCAGTGTTTCACGTTTCTACAAGCAAGAACCGTGCCAATCAAGAAGAACATTAACCAAAACGATCTAAGCAGTTATAATACAACGATTTAAAGCATTATCGCATTTTTTTCACGTTTTTTACAGTATCTTTTTTTATAACTCCACCACCCGGTATTGTATACTTTCTTAGAACTTAAGCGTTCGCGGCTTCAAAAATAAACGAGGCAATCACGCGAGCGTCCCCTGAGAGATTTTCGAGTATGCAGTATTCATTCGGCTGGTGGGCCGTTTCGTCCAGACGCCCCCAAACTACCGCGTCAACGCCAATGTTGCGAAGAAACGCCGCGACCGTTCCGCCGCCGATACCGACGGGCCGTGCCGTAACGCCGTATACCGCGTGAATCGCGCGGGAAAGCGCCGTAACGACCGGGGCGGAAACATCCGTCGCGCGAGACTCGACGGCTTGCTCATCGATCATCTCAATACTCACCCCGTACTCGCGTTCCACGCCGAGTACGATCTCGCGCATCGCGGCGCGCACTTCCTTTAAAGTATAGGACGGAAGCACGCGACAATCCAGATAAAAAACGTCAAGTCCGGGAATGGTGTTGATATTGGGGACGTTCGCCTCTTTTTTCGTCGGCTGGAACGTCGATCGATCCGGCTCAAACAAGGCATCTCGGCGCTCAAAAGTTTCCTCGAGCGCGTTAAGACGAAGCGCGAGGGCGCAGCCGGCGAGATGCGCGTTCGCGCCCAGATCCGGTCGCGAGCCGTGCGCCTGCTTCCCTTTCGTGACGAACTTTAGCCATAAAAGGTTTTTTTCGGCCACTTCGACCGTTTCTCCCTTCGAGTCCCCTCCGTCGGGAATGACGACGAGATCGTTCGGTCGGAATAGGTCGCTATGATTCTCTATAAGGTACTTTATGCCGAAGTCCGAGCCGAGTTCCTCGTCGGACACGAATAACAGCTGTATCGTATGCGGCGGAACAATGCCGTTTTTCAGGAAAGCAAGCGCCGCGAAAACGCCGGCGACAAGCCCCTGCTGATCGTCCTCAACGCCGCGCCCGTATATTTTGCCGTCTTTCTCGACGACTTTCCACGGATCGGAATTCCATTTGCCGAGATCTCCCGGGGGAACCACGTCCATGTGCGCCATCACCCATACGCGGCGGGAGTCGTCGGCGCCGGGAACGGTAGCCACGAGGTTCGGCCGAATTTTTCGCGCCGGGTCTGATGCCGGCACGCGATCGTCCGGGCAGTCGTATCGCTCGAAATGCGCAAAGCCGAGATCGCGCAGGGCCTTGGTGAGCGCCTCGCATTTCGCGAGCTCGCCCTCGCCGCCCGAGGCCGGGGAAATCGCCGGCACGGAAGTTAACAGGGTTTCAAGGGCGACCATGGCCGGAACCTGACCTTCGATCCAAGAGGAAATGGTTTCAAAATCGTTCATAACTAGCATCCTTTGCCGATGATTCCCGCAAGGGAACGTCACCGAGCGCGCGTTTTTTCTTCGAGGAGCGTCACGATGCGCTCCCATTCGGCGGTTAAATCCTGGGAAAGCCGATCGAGGCGATCGATTTCTTCTTGTACCGCCTTGCTTTTTTTACCGTCTGAATACACCGCGGGCGTCGCGAGTTCCGACTCGCGGGCCTTTTTATCGTCGTCGGCGCGGGCGATTTCCTCAAGCAAACGCGATTCTTCCTTCTCGAGTTTTCGCAGTTCGGAACGATAGCGCTTTTCTTCCTCGTAGCTTAAGGCCGCCGGTCGCGTCGGCGACACCGGAACGGGACCCGAAGGCGAGGCGGGCGAAGAGGACAAGGATTGCGCGAGCGGCGCTTTTTTCCCGATTCCCGACGGTTCGAGAGAATCGCCGGCCGCGGCTTCCGCCGACTCGCGCTCGATTCGCTCATGGTAATACCGGTAATCGCCGGGAAAGTTTCGCACCCGCGCGGGAACGCCCGGGGAAGACGCCGTTAGCTCAAGCACGCGCGTGGCGAGCCCTTCGATAAACCCGCGATCGTGCGAAACGAATACTATCGTTCCCTCAAACGAGCGGAGAGCCTCGAGGAGCACGTCTTTCGAGTGCAGGTCCAGATGGTTCGTCGGCTCATCGAGGAGCAAGAGATTGAGGGGACGAAAGAGAAGCCTCAAGAGGGCGAGCCTACTCTTTTCGCCGCCGGAAAGGACGCTCACCTGCTTGTACACGTCGTCTCCCCGGAACAGGAACGAGCCGAGCATGTCCCGGATTTTCGGCACGAGCTCGGTCGGCGCCTCTCCTTCCAAAAGGTCGACGATGCGCTCGCTTCCGGTCAGGAGCTCGGCGTTATCCTGCGAGAAATACCCCGCGACGACGCCGGCACCAAGCGAGATCGTTCCCGAATAGTCGGCGTCAACGCCGGCGAGGGCGCGCAAGAGCGTGGATTTACCCGCGCCGTTCCGGCCGACTACGACGAGTTTTTCGCCCTTCTCCACCACGAGATCGAGGTTCTCGATGACGCGCCGATCGCCGTAGCTGCGATTAAGACCGGTCGCGGTCAGTACCAGGCGCCCGGAATGCGGCGCCGGGGGAAATCGAAAATGTATTTTCTTGAGGCTTTCGGGAATCTCGATCCGCTCGAGCTTATCGAGCATCTTGATGCGTTCCTGGACCATGGCGGCCTTCGAGGCCTTGTAGCGGAAGCGCTCGATGAGGGCCTCGGCCTTCGCGATTTCTTCCTGTTGTTCGTGGTATCGCTTGACGAGTGATTCGACTTCCGCCTCGCGGACGGCTTCGTACTGGGTATACGTGCCGGCATAGCGCTTAATATCGCCGCCGAAAAGCTCGTACACCTCGTTCACGGTAACGTCGAGAAAATAGCGGTCGTGGCTGACGATGAGGAATCCTCCGGTAAAGTCGCGGAGCCATTCCTCAAGCCAATCGCGCGCCTCGAGGTCGAGGTAATTCGTCGGCTCGTCGAGAAGGAGGATGTCGGGACGCTCAAGGAGAATTTTCGCGAGGGCGACGCGCATCTGCCATCCGCCCGAGAATTCCTCCACGCGGCGGGTAAAGTCCGACGGAACGAAACCGAGCCCCAGCAGGGTGGTCTCGGCGAGCGAGCGGCGCCGGTGCCAGCCGGATTCCTCGAGGGCTACCTGGGTTTCGTGGTGTTCCTCGACGAGGCGCGCGACGCGGGAATCGTCGGAGGAGGAACCGATCGCGGCGAGTTCATCGCCGAGGAGCTCCAACCGCTCCGACAGCTCGATGCCGCGCGTGAAGGCGAGCTCGATTTCGTCCATGAGCGTGCGCCCGGAATGCACGATGCCGGACTGCGGCAGATAGGAAACTCGGGTGCCCTTTTGAATCGCACGGTCGCCGCCGTCGGGATTAACCGAGCCGGCGAGGACCTTCATCAGCGTAGACTTGCCCGAGCCATTCGCGCCGGCAAGCGCGGCCTTCGAGCCGGAGGCGAGATTCAGCGACACGTTCTTGAGGATATCGCGATCGCCGAACGCGAGGGAAACGCGGGAAAATTGAACGAATGCCATCAGGAAGCGCCTTTGTCCGGAGAGAAAAACGCGATGACGGGGTTGAGGTTGCGCGACTGAACGACGGAATCCTTCACGTTCGACTCGGAGACGTACTCAAGCCGGAGGCCCTTGTCCGTCAACTTATAGAGAAAGGTAACCCGCGAGGGCGCCTGGTCGAAGGTAAAGGTAAGAGCGCCGTCATAATCGCGCGCTATGTCAGCCGAAAGGAAGTACGGCAACGAAACCTTTCCGCCGCCGCCCGCGCTCGCCGGTATCGCCGTCGGAGAAAGAAGCTGATAGCCGCTCCACACGAAGGAACCGCCGGAGAGGAAGCGCAAAACGCCGTAATTGCCCGACGTAAAGCCCGGGCCCGCGGAAACGATTCCCGCGAGGACTTCGGCGCGCCGTTCTTTTTCCGAGGCGACGAGATCCGCTGGGGTCGTGCCGATGCTCGCGAAGTAGAGCGCCTGCGGCATGCCGGTGGCGTCGGTATACTCAACGAGGATCGAATCGCTCCGTCGGACGCGCACCGTGAGCGAGGAGCCGACGAAAGCGTATTTCCCGTCGTCGCCGCGCGCGATCGAGGTATAGGGAAACGTGACGACGCCGTTCTCGTTCTCGATCCGGGCGACGCCCGCGTCATTGCCGGGGAAAAACCCCCACGCGACGTTTATCCGGTCGATATCGACGCGGTTATCTTCGATCATCGTTCGATAGAGGTCGGGATACCACGCGCGCGAAAGGAGATTCTGCAAAACCGCGTCAGGGCCGGTTTGCTCGGCGACGGCGGTCGAACCGTCGGACTCGCGCTCGTCGAAAACGTCGAGGTTATAGGAAAAGCACCAACCGATCGATCCGTCGTCGGTCATCGCCTGAAACCAATCGCCCGCAAGCGGCGAATTACCGACGAGAACCGGAACGCCCTCCCCTTTTTTGAGGATTTTAATTTTTTCGCCCTGCTTGAGCCGATACACTTGGCGCGCGGTATTGTCGGGATCAGCGCGCATGGGCAGGCCGTCAAGCTTGACGGTCGCGTACGCGTAGCGATAGTCGGCCCGTGCGTCCGCGGCCCTTTTCGCCTTCGAGCGCGATTTATAGAGGGTGATTTGCCAGAGGGGAACCTCGACGCGTTTTTTTTCGACCCCGATAACGTACACGTTGCCGATGTGCGACTCGATGAACACGGGAACGATGTCGCCGGCGACGAGATTCTGCTCGGGGATGGACCAATTGAGGACGCCGTAGCCGATATGGCCGGAACAGGAAACGAACAAGGCCGCAAGGGCAAACGCGAAGCCCAAGCGCCGGCACAAGGAGAGCGATTGCCGTGTATTCATGGGTTTCAGGATACCCGATCATTACCGACTTTTCAATCAGGTTGAACGGCGGCCGATGCGTTCCCCGCGCGAGGGCGATTTCGGGCGGGCGTTATTTCTCGATCAAGGCCCGATCGGCGAAAGAAGAGAGCGCCCAGAAACAAAGGAAGAACCGAAAGGGTTCCTGCCGGTTTAAGTCGGAGTCGAGCGCGACCCCGACCAGGAGAGCCGCATACACGCCGGCGTGCCCCTTGCCCTCGCCCATGAACCATCGAACGAAGTCGGCGTCCGCGTTCGGATCCTCGATAAAATTACCTAAAACTTTTTTCAGCGACTCGTCCTCGCGACGCGTTTTCGTGCTGAGCTCGTCGTACGCGCCCAAGAGAATTTCCTTGGCGAAACGGCGATCGCGGCAGTAAGACTCGTACTCGTAATAAAACTTCCGGGGGACGCCCATTAAGTCCGACAGGGACAAAATCGTCTCGTCCGCGACGTGGGGAGGCAAAGTCTCGTCGCGGAGGAGGTCGAGTAGGATCGGAACGGAAGCCGCCGTGCCGTACTCGGTCATCGCCTGCACGCCGCGCACGAGAACGAACGGGTTTTTCGAAGCGAGCAAAACGTCGCTCACCAAGAACTGGGATTTCTTCGCGTCGAGCCGCGCGAGGGAGAGCATCGACTCGCCGACGAGCCGATAGTCCGGGCTCGAAAGCGCCGACTCAAGGGCGGGAATCGCCCCTACGACGCCGAACTTTCCCAAAAAGCGCGCAGCCAACGCCGCCGTCCCAAACTCGCCCGAGGCGAGCTCGGCGAAAAGCGCATCGCGAAGCTTTCCGTTGAGCCGCTTGAGGGACTCGACGGATTGGAGCGCCTCGTAACGCACCGCGAACCGAGGCGACGAGAGGCGCTGAAGCAGGACGTCGGAGGAAACCTCGGAGGCAACCTCGCCGAGCTCGGCGATGATCTCGGTTTCCTCGTCGGGATTCACGCTCGCGTCGAGCTTGCGCAGAAGCGTGAGCGCGCGCATGTCTCGGGGGGAGAAGAGCACGGCTATCGTGTCGCGCACGGGATAGCTGCCGAGGTCGGGAAGCTTTTTTTGCAGGCGAATTCCCCACGCGACGAAAAGGACGCTCACGGCGAAAAAAACGCGGAACGCAGCGATCGGCGCAAGCCCGAACGAGGAAAGGACATCGAGAAAACTGCCGCCAACGAGGGCTCCGATCGCCCCGGTCCCGCCCATGACGAAATAATACAGCACGCTCAAGTCCATGATCGCCTCTTTCGGGACCATGGCGAAAAAATACGTCTGCGCCGCGCTTTCCTGACCGGCAAACCCCATGTTCGTCACCGCGGAAAGAAGGCAGAGAAAAACGACGGAGAACGTGGCCGACCCGACGCCGGGCGCGACGATGGCGGGTAAGACGCTCGCGAGGCTCACCGCGGCGAAAATGATGTACATGGGCTTCGCGCCGAGCCGGTCGATGACGAGCCGCATGACGAGCCCCATGCCGAGAGCCCCGAGGCTCGAGCAAACAGAAAACACGGTTACGAGACCGTCGTTCTGGCCGTACACGCCTTTGCAGAAAACCGTGATAAACGGTCGGGCCATGCCGATGCCGAGGCCGATGAAAAGGAAGCTCAGGACGAAGCGCCTGAAATCCGGCTTCGCGAGATACTCGACCATCCGCGCGATGGGCGACGGCGACGGCGACGGACCCTCGACGCGATGCCCGGGCGGGTCCGGCAGTCGGTACACAAGGGCCGAGGCAACGACGCCGGTCGCGATGCCGACTCCGACGACGGCCGTGTACGTCAGCACGCCCGCGTCGCGCCACAGCAAAAAGGCGAGGCAAACCGTCGCGAGCAGGGCGGTGCCGTTATTGATGAGCGACAGGCGGACGATGTATTCGCCCCTGTCCTTTCCGGGAGAGAGGATGCCGATGACCGGATTGTTCGCGATAAGGCCAATCCCGCGGAAAAAATTAAAGAGCACGACACCGAGGACCAGCGCGAAGACGGCGCCCCCGGTATGCCCGCGTGACACGAGATACGGCGCGCTCACGATGGGGAGCAGGGACCAGTTGCGAAGCATCCAGCAATGGCCGAACGCCTTTACGAGGCTGATTTTTCGCAAAAGGATTTTCCCAAGCGGTATCGCGAAAAAAGACGCGTACATGCAGGCGCTCAGGAGACCGACGATCGTGCTCGACGCGCCCAAGGCGAGCGCGAACAGGGTGACGGTATTTCCCGTGACCAGGGCGAACGAGAACGAGTTGATGGCGCTAAAAGAATCGAAGACTCGCCGACCGCGGCGTATCCTAAACGAAGACAGTTGCTCTGGCATCGTCTTTATTGTATCTTTTCTCCATGAACAAAACAACCATACCCCCGAGGTCGAACGTCGCCGCAGGCGATCAGTGGAACCTCGATTCATTATTTTCGGGCGACGCGGAATGGGAAGAGGCTCTTTCCCAATTGCAGTCCGCGGCGGATGCCGTAAACGCGTTTCGCGGGAAAATCGCCGGCGATAGCCCGAAGGAAGCGGACTTCGCCGCCTGCCTAACTGCCTACTCAGCGGCCCAGCGGATTGGCGAGCGCGTCGGCAATTACGCCTTCCTCAAAAAATCGGCCGACGAAAGCGACGCGTCGAACGTCGACCGCGTCGGTCGATACATCATGGCCGCGAGCGCGTTCGAGGCCGCGGTGAGCTGGCTCGTTCCCGCGATCCAAGCCATTCCCGACGGGCTCGTCCGCGCGTGGTTAGGCGCGCCGGAGCTCGCCGACTACCGAGTCTGGCTCGAGAAGCTCCTACGGCTTAAGCCCTACATCCTTTCGGAAAAAGAGGAGCGCATTCTCGCGCTCGAGATCGAGTCTCGGCAAACGCCAAGGGCTGCCTTCTCCGCGCTGACGAACGTTGACCTCGATTTCGGCTTCGTCGACGCGGGCAAGGGTCCCGAGCCCCTCACGCAGACAACCTGGACGAAATTCCTCGAGAACCCAAACCGAGCCGTTCGCGCCGAGGCCTACGGCAAATTCTACGGGACGTTCGACGCGCATAAAAACACGATCGCCTCGCTCTACGCCGGGAGCGTCGCCCAGGACGTCGCCGAGGCGCGCATTCGCGGTTACGAATCCGCTCGCGCCATGGCGCTCTTCCCGGACCGGGTCGAGGAGGCGGTGTACGACGCCCTCGTCGACACCGTACGCGCGAATCTCACGCCCCTGCACCGCTACTACGCCCTGCGCAAAAAAACGCTCGGCCTCGCCGAGCTCCGCCATTACGACGTGTACGTACCGCTCGTCTCCGAGGCGAAACGCGTCACCCCGTACGGCGAAGCCGTAGAGCTTATCGCCGAAGCGCTCAAGCCGCTCGGCGGCGAGTACGTATCCACGATAAAGAGCGGACTCACCGGCGGATGGGTCGATCGCTACGAAAACAAGGGAAAACGATCGGGGGCGTTTTCGTCCGGCGGCTACGACGGCGATCCGTACATCCTGATGAACTACAAGGAAGACGTCCTTCGCGACGTGTTCACCCTCGCGCACGAGGGCGGACACTCGATGCATAGCTGGTACTCCGCGCGGAATAACCCGTTCATGTCGTACAACTACACGATTTTCGAGGCAGAGGTCGCATCGACGTTCAACGAGGATCTTCTGTTCCGTCATCTCATGAAAACCGCGAGCGACCCGAAGATGAAGGCGTACCTGCTTTCGACGCGGGCGAGCGACATTCTCGCGACCTTGTATCGGCAAACCATGTTCGCGGAATTCGAGCGGACGACGCATGCCCTCGTGGAGTCCGGAACGCCGCTCACCGCCGACCTCTTGCGCGCCGAGTATCGAAAATTAATCGAGGCTTATTTTGGGCCTGAGATGGTTTTCGAGGAAACGAGCGACCTTGAGGGTTTGCGCATCCCGCATTTTTATAACGCTTTTTACGTGTATAAATACGCGACCGGCATCTCGGCGTCGCTCGCGCTCGCCGAACGCGTCAGCTCGGGTGGACAGGCCGAACGGGAAGACTACTTCAAGTTCCTGAAGTCCGGCGGCTCACGCTATCCGATCGACGCGCTCCGCGTCGCGGGCGTCGACATGGCGAGCCCCGAACCGGTGGCGGCCGCCTGTCGGCGCTTCGCCGCCATCGTCGACGAACTTGAGGGCGCGCTCGACCTCTGACGAAACCGCGTAATCGATTGCTCCGGGACGCGCGAGCCCCGCGCGGCGGTTACGCGGTCTGTTTTTTCAGTTCTTCATAATAGTTCGCGAGGGTCTGATAAACGTATGGGCCAACCCAGAGATACGCCAGCCCAAAGGTTACGCAGCCGAGCAGGTACCAGGGGAAGAAGCTGAGCAAGAGGACGAAATATTCGCCTTTATGTCCCTTCATCATATCTTTCGATTTCTTGATCGCGTCGCTGCCGCTCATTTCCGGATTATCGTTTATGATGTAGAAAGTTTGCGAATAGCGAATCATCGCTATGATGCCGGGGACGACGAGCAACAGGGACCACAGAAAAGTGAAGAGCGCCGAAAGAAGGAAGGCCACGAACGAACTCCCAAACTGCTTAAATCCCTGAAACCCGTCGGAAATCGTGGGATTTTCGCCCCGAGACGACTTCAGGTAAACGATCGCGAGACCGAGCATAAACGGTCCCGCGAGGACGAGCTCACCGACGAGCGTGCAAGCCGAAACACCGAGCAATATGCCCAAAATAAGCAATGAGCCGAGCAATATCCCGAAATTTTGCTTGAGTTGCCCTTTCGCGGCGGTTTTTAGCCCCGCCCTCTCAATTTTCGCCATAGTTTTCTCCTTAATCCGTGCCGCAATCGGTAGCCCTACCGGCCACTCATAGAGTTAATTCTTATTCCGCCCGAAGCCGCTGTCAAATGCGTTCGATGCCGCCCAATAAGACAGGGACCGTATCGCTCATAACGAAATTCTCGCCAAATAGCCGCGCAAGCGCGAATGAAATCTAAACGATGAATGAAAACGAAACAAGTGAATATCAAACCGACGACGACTTCCGCGACCCGATCGCGCGCGTGGCTCGCGAGGACTTCGGAATACCATATCTGTTCCCCTGGCAGAGACTCGTCATCGCCAACATACTCGACGCGATCGCCTGGTCGAAAGCCAATGGTAACGAAATCGGCGCGGACAGTACGCACCCCGAGGAAGACGACTATCTCCGTGGACGGCAAATCGTCCTTCTCCCGACCGGAGCCGGCAAGTCGCTGTGCTTTCAACTCCCCGCGCTCACGCTCGAGCGGGCAACCCTCGTCGTGTTCCCGCTTCTCGCGTTGCAGGCGGACCAACGCCGAAGGCTCGCAGAGCGCGGCATCGAGGCGGCCTTTTTTCGGGGAAGTCAAACGATGGAGGAACGGGAAGCGCAATTCGCCCGACTTGAGGGCAGGGACGGAAAACCGCCCGCGAAAATAATCATCGCGAACCCCGAAATCCTCGATCCCGCCGGAACGGTGATCGAGCGCATCGAAAAAGTCGGCATCGATCATCTCGCGATAGACGAGGCGCATTGCGTCGCCGAGTGGGGAGACACGTTTCGGCCCGCGTACCTCAAGCTCGGCGAGGTTATCGCGCGGCTCAAGCCGACTGCGGTCACCGCCTTTACCGCGACCGCTTCCCCTCCCGTGCTCGCGCGCGTGGCCGAAGCGCTATTCGGCGGCGCGGCACACGTCGTGCGGGGCGAGTCGGATCGCCCGAACATAGCGTATTCGGTATACCGTTGCCGGGCGAAAGACCCCGCCCTTATCAGGGAAGTCGCGCGCAGAAAACGACCGCTCGTGGTTTTCTGCGCGACGCGCGGGGGAACCGAACGCGCTGCGCGGCTCTTGAGGGAAGCGTTCGACGACGAGGCTATCCGCTTTTATCACGCGGGATTATTGAAAGAGGAAAAAATCGAGGTTGAAACCTGGTTTCACGCGCACGACGGCGCGATATTGTGCGCGACTTGCGCGTGGGGCCTCGGGATCGACAAAAAAAACGTGCGCACGGTGATACACCGGGACCCGCCGGGATCGGCAGAGGCTTACGCGCAGGAATCCGGCAGGGCCGGCCGCGACGGGGAGGCTGCAGAAGCGGTGCTCCTCTGGAGCGCGGACGACGCGAGACGCGCGCGCGAACGGGGAAAGACGCCACGGGATTTCGCGATGAGCGAATTCGCCGAAAGCGGCAACTGCCGAAGGCTCACGCTCCTCGAAGCCCTCGGCGACCCGAAGGCTGACAAAGGCGCGGTCGAGCAAATCGCGTGCTCGGGATGCGACGTTTGCGCCGGAAGCGCGAAAGACGAGGAACTGGACGCAAAAATCGCCATAGACTTCGTGCGGATGAACCGCGGCGCGTTCAAAAAAAGCGAAGTCGAGGCGAGGCTCTACGCCGCCGCGACGCGCCACGCGATCAAGGCAAAAGCCGCGAGGGAATGGAAGAGATCGGATATGGCGGCGATGGTCGAGAGTCTCGTCGCGGACGGATCGCTGCGGGAGATCGAGACAGGTCCATGGAAAGGAAGGCTCACGCTGCCGAAAAGAGGCATTCCGCCTTAACTGACGGAACGCGCGTAGCGTCGCCTTTTTTGGAGGATCAGGATTCCATTTCTTCGTCCTCGTCGTCCGCCGTTTGTTTCTCGGCCGGTACGGGTTTGGGATCGGCCTTTCTTTTTTTCGTTTTCGGTACCGGCTTTTTTTTTCGATAACTTACGACCGAGGATACTATGTTGACGTAGAGGGCGATAACGACGGTCACGCCGATGACTTCGGGGGTGAGCAGCACTTTTTTCAGGAGATCGATCAAGGCGTCGACGGACATCGGGTTCATATCGGTAGTATCGGCGAAAGGGCCGCCGGCCTTGACCCTCGAATTATCCAAAGGGTAGGATGGGGCATGATCGGTATAGTTGACTACAACGCGGGAAACATCCGGAGCGTGGAGCTTGCCCTCCTCGCGCTCAAGGTTGAGTATCGGATTTCCAAAAAACCGCAGGACCTGGCAAGCGTCGATCGCCTAATATTCCCCGGCGTCGGGGAGGCGCGCTACGCGATGAAGGAACTCAAGTCGACGGGTTTTGACTCGTTCCTCAAGGATTGGGCCGCGTCGGGGAAACCCCTGCTCGGCGTCTGTCTCGGCTCGCAAATCATTCTTGACCATTCCGAGGAAAACGACGTTCCCTGCCTCGGTATCGTGCCCGGCGTCGTGCGAAAATTCCCCGATTCGTTCCGTGCGCGCGGGCTCAAAGTCCCGCATATGGGCTGGAACGACATCACCTACCATAATGGAGGCTCCGCGCTGTTCGACGGCGTCCCCGAGGGCTCGAATTTCTATTTTGTCCACTCGTACTATCTCGATCCCAGCGACGGCGCCGCGATAACGGCGACCGCCGAGTACGGCATGAGCGTTCCCTGCGCGATCAAGCAAGGCAACGTCGAGGCCGTCCAATTCCATCCCGAAAAATCGGCCGCTCACGGACTGCGCGTTCTCGCGAATTTTTGCGGCTTGAAAGGGAGGGCATGATCAATGCTGAAACGAAGAATTATCGTGTGCCTCGACGTCAAGGACGGCCGCACGACGAAAGGCGTGAAGTTTCTCGATAATGTCGACATCGGCGATCCCGTCGTCATGGCCGCGGAATATTACGAGCAGGGCGTCGATGAGCTCGTGTTTTACGACATCATGGCGTCTGCGCGCGACCGCGGCCCCACGCTCGACCTGATCCGCCGCGTCGCCGAGACCATCCATATCCCGTTTTGCGTCGGCGGAGGCATCGGTTCGGTCGACGACATCCGATCGACCATTCTCGCCGGGGCAGAAAAAGTGAGCATCAACTCCCCGGCCGTGCGCGATCCCGAGCTGCTGACTAAAGGAGCCGATATTTTCGGCGTGCAGTGCATCGTCCTCGGCATGGACGCCAAGCGCGACGCCGCGACGAAGTCGGGCTATCGGGTTTACGTGAACGGCGGCCGCGTCGCGACCGACTTCGACGCCCTTGAGTGGGCCATCCGCGCGGAAAAGCTCGGCGCGGGCGAAATCGTTCTCAACTCCATCGACGCCGACGGCACGCACGACGGCTACGAGATCACGCTGACGAAAATGATCAGCGAGCACGTCGGCATACCGGTCGTCGCCTCAGGCGGCGCGGGCACGGTCGACCATATCGCCGAGGCGCTTACGAGCGGCAAGGCCGACGCGGCGCTCATCGCGTCGATGGTCCATTCGGGCGACTACACGGTCGGCTCCATCAAGAAGGCTCTCGCCGACAAGGGAGTGCCGGTTCGGCTCTAAGGTATCGTCCCGCGTCGGGGCCCGCTCCGTCGCGCGCAGAGCCGCGCAGAAGAGCATAGGGCGGCGATGCGTTTTCGCTCGGTATCGCGAGCGGTGAGTTTTAGCATCGCATCCCCTGAGGGCGACACGATTCTTATCGTTTACGACGCGTAAAAAAAAACGGCTAGCCCGATTCGGGAAGCCGTTTTTTTTACGTCCAGCGCTGGGCCCGGGCCTTCGGCATGGCAACCGAAAAGACCCGACACCCGGTACAGGTTATTTTTTCGCGAGGGCCGCGTACGGCGCGAGATATTTCTCAGCGGCTGCCGCGGAAAGATAGAATGGATACGGCGACTCCGAGGCGACGCACAGGTACCTGAATTGATCGGCTTTTCCCGGCACGGCCTCTTTCGCGTATACGGTCAGGCGAACTTCCTTACCCGCTGCGGTAACCGCGAATTCGGCGAGCGCGCTTTCAGGAATCGCGGTTCCCTCCGGCGCGAAGGATTCGGCGCGGAGCGCCGAAAAACCGCTCGCCCAAGCGGCCGCGGCGTCGGCGTCAAGCGCGAAACTTTTCGCCGATTCAGGGGCGGTCAGCTTCCATGCCGCGGGATCCCCGGTTTGCTCGATCGTAAACGAGGCGTCTTTTCCCGCGGCCTTCACCGCTACGGACGTAACATCGTCCCGCTTCAGCGCCCAGATATTGTGGTCGCGAAGCGTCTCTACTCCGCCGCCGAATACGTCGCCGAGGCTTCCCGAGACGAGCGTTACGGAGGTTTTTCCGTCGATGAGCGCGAATGTCTGTCCGTACGCGGTTGAGTTCTTCCCGATCCCGAGGGTACGAACCGTCTTTCCGGACTTCGTCGCCGTTACCGAAATTTTCGCCGCGTCGCCGAGGCCGTAGCGATCGTAATCGTTCGAGCCGGAAACGACGCCGAGCGACTTAACGGTCATAATGGCGTCAACCATTGAGGCGATTTTCGCGCCGTCGGCGGGATACTTTTTATCGCCGATCGTCCAGGCCTCTCCCGATTTAGAGAGATCGATCTTGTCCCCTCCGGGGAGCGCGATCGATATCGCGTCGGGAGATTCCTTATCCGCGAGTTTGAGCGTCTTTACCGGGTCGCGGGCGGCAAGCGCCGTTTGAACGGCGAACGCTACGGCGAGAACCGCGATGCCGGAAAGCAAAAATATTTTACGAGTACTCATTTTGCGGCCTCCTTATATCGCGCCTCGATTTTCCGTCTCCGGGAGACGCGTCTGCGCCAGGCGAAAAGGCCGACGAGGGCGACGAGCACGGGAAGGAGATACAGGTCGACGACGCGCGCGACCGCGCGCACCGCTGGCGTCGTTCGATACAGGGTATTAAGCGAATTGCCCTTTGTGCGCATCGCGATAAGCTCGGTATTTCCGTTGAGATAGTCGATCGCGTTTCGCAGGAGCACCGCCGTCGGCTGCGTCCCGTTTTCGTCGAGCACCGCCTGCGTCGTGATCGCCGACGTACCCGCGACGATGATTTTGCCGCTCTGCACGCTTGACGGAATATACTTCGTCGCGACGATGGCGGGAGCGGAAGCGTCCGATGCCGGAACTACATTTCCGCTCGCGTCGAGCTGGGCCGGAGAGTCAACGCCTTCGGGGGCGCCGCCAAAGGCGCTGTCGAACGAGCCTTCCAGGAGCACCATGAGGTTTTCCTTTTTCATCGACGCCGCCGCCGGCGGGCTCATCGCGTACGGCATAAGGCTGATATTGTCGCTTTCGCGCCATGCCTCGGGGGAGCTCGTCGCGAGAATCGACACGCGTCGTCCCGCGGCCTTGGCCGCCGCGTCGGAAATATCGATCGGCGACGACTGCAGGAAGAACACGCCCGCGAGATTGCGCGAAACCGCTTCCTTCTTGTTGAGCCGCTCGCGGGAGAGCATCGGCACATAGTACAGCGGAGTCTCGCCCGTTCCCTGCTGCTTCGCGACGTAGCATTCCTTGTCGAGCACATAGGCCGAGCTGACCGTCACGCCGTATTTCGAGAGAAGTTTCTCAATGCCGGTAGAAACCGGCTCATACGTCGGCTGCCCGCCGTAATAGGCCATCTGCCCTTCGGGCATTTTTTCGTCGATGCCGTCCACCAAGAAAAGGACGTTTCCGCCGCGCATAATGAACTGATCGATCCGGTAGAGGGCCGCGTCGCTAAACGACGATCGCGGTCCGTTAATGACGAGGCTCGTCAAACCGGTCGGAAGGTCTTGTTTTTCGACGTCGACCGCCTTGAACTCGTAGATGCCGGACACGAGGGACGCGAATCTCGCCGCGCCCGTTTGCGCGTCGTCGAGACTCTTTTCCCCTTCCCCGGTGAGGTAGCCGATGGAAGTCGATCGGGAAACGAGCGCCTCAAGCCCGCCTTGGATATCCTGCTCGAGCGTATCGAGGCCGGTGATCCCATAACCGCCGAAAAGGCTCCGCGCGAGCGCGAGGGGCACGACGCGCGAACGGTCGCCGTAGTCTAAGGCGATGCCGAGCACGCCCGAACCGGCTCCCGTGCCGTCCGTGCCGGCCGACCAGTTAATGAGCTGAAGCCCGTACTTCTTCGAGAGCGAAGAAACTTCCGCCTGCGTCGGTTCGGCGTATTCAAACTCGACGCGGCCCTGGCTCTTTTTGTTGACCGAATCATAGGCGGTCTGAACCGTTTTCTTCAGGGTATCGAGACCCTTAATCCCGAAACCGGAAAGCTCCGGCGAGACGAACAGCGTCAGCTTCACCTTGCCGTTGAGGCCGGAAAGCGCGTTAACGGTGGAGACCATCTTTTGAATCGTCGTGGTAAGGCGATACTCGAGCCCTTCCGAGGTCGTCAGGCCGTCAAGCACCTCGACCCCGTCGGCGTACGTTAGCGCGAGGCCCATATAGGCGCCCTTAAGCCCAACCTCGTTATCCTTGACTTCCTGAATCTGGGCTTGGCTCAAGCCGTAGGCGCCGGCCATCTGCTGGCTTTCGGGCTTATCCATATCGAAGAATTCATACGAGAACTTTTTCGATCCCGCGCCCGCGTACTCGACCAAAAGGTCGCGCAAGTACCGCTCCACCGAGTTATACGGCGACGGGAGGTTTTTCGTGAAAAAGACCTTTACCGAAAGCGGTTCCTCGAGCGATCTGATCGTCTGCCGGCTTGAGGCCGAAAGCGAGTATTCCCGCTGGGCCGTCAGGTCAAGCCGCAAAAAGGCGCGAGCGCCGACGATGTTCAGCAAAAGAAGGAAAATGGCGAAAAGCGCGATGTCGCTTTTCGGCCCCGAAATCCAGGCGAGAAAGCCCGATCTTTTTGTATCGTCGCGGTTTTTCATGCGGCCCTCCGCGCGTCAAGCGTCTCGACCGACAGGCCGAGGAATAGCGCCGTTACCGAGGCGAAATACAGAAGGTCGCGCGTGTCGAGAATTCCACGGGCGATCGACTCGAAATGGTAGCCGGCGGAAAGATACTCGAGCTTGCCGACGATGAGCGACGGCAAAATCACGAGGAAACTGTTTATGATCGCGAGCAGGATGCAGATCGCGAAGGCGATAAAAAACGCGATGATCTGGTTTTTCGTGCACGCCGAGGCGAACACGCCGATCGCGGCGAAGGACGACGCCAGAAAGAGCGCGCCGAGATAGCCGCCGACGATGGGACCCGCGTCGGGAGTGCCGAGCAGGGCCGCCGTCAAAAGATAGGCGAACGTCGGGACGAGCATCGCGGCGACGAAAGCGAGCGCGGCGACGAACTTGCCGATCACCGCGTCGAGCGGGGAAACCGGCAGGGTCAGGAGGGTTTCAAGGCTCCCGCTCCTCGCTTCCTCGGCGAATAGCCGCATCGTCAGGGCCGGCACGAAAAACGCGAACAGTACCGGCAGTAAATTAAAGAAATTCCTGAGCTCGGCGAGGTTCACGAGGAAGAACGTCGAGAAAAAAAGGAATCCCGAAAAAATGAGAAAAAGCGCGGTCACGATATAGGCGACCGGGCTCGCGAAAAATGCGGCGAGCTCGCGGCGCGCGATGACCGTCCAGGCTGATTTCGTAGCGTTCATTATTCTGCTCCCCCGGTGGTCAAACTATGGAAGACATCCTCGAGGCTGTTTTTCTGCATCGCCATTTCGTACACCGTCCAGCCGGTAGTTTTCGCGAGCTCGAAGAATGCGGGACGTATATCGTCCGCCCCGTCGACGGCGATGAGCGCGGCGGTAAGTCCCGGCTCTCCGTCGGTGGGACTCACGCCCGCGACGCCCGCGAGGCCGGAAGCCGCGGAAGCGAGCGCGTCGGGTCCGCATCCGCCGACCTGCACCTTGAGGGCCGCGCTGTGCCCGTAGCGTCGGCGAAGCTCGGCCCTCGGGCTATCCGCGACGATTTTCCCCCGCGAAATGATGATAACCCGGTCGCACAGCATTTCCACCTCGCTCAAGATATGGGTGGAAATAATGACGGTTCGCGTCTTTCCGATATCCCTGATGAGCTCGCGGACCTCGATAATTTGGTTCGGGTCCAAGCCGCTCGTCGGCTCGTCGAGAATGAGAATCTCGGGGTCGTTCATGAGCGCGTGCGCGAGGCCGACGCGTTGACGATACCCGCGCGAAAGGTCACCGATGTTTTTGTGCATCACCTCGGCAAGGCCGCACATGGCGCACAGCCGGGGAACTTTCGCGCCGGGATCGACTCCCTGCACCTCGGCGACATACCGAAGGTAATCCTCCACGATCATGTCGCTGTACAATGGGGCGGATTCGGGCATGTACCCGATCTTGCGTTTCGCGCCTTCCGGATCCGTTTCGATGTCGGCGCCGTCGATTTTTATGGTGCCTGAGGTCGGAACGAGGAAACCGGTAATCATGCGCATCGTGGTCGTTTTCCCCGCGCCGTTGGGTCCCAAAAGCCCGACGATCTCGCCTTTCTTAACGGAAAAGCTGATGTCGTCGACGGCGCGGAACGGCCCGAACGCACGGGAAACTTTTTCAACTTCGATCATGGTTCCTCCAACGGGAAATTTTTACCAATTAATAAAATGATCGGAGCCATCCGAGAGTTACAGCGGCAAAATATAAAAATCCGACGGAACGGAAAAAACAACCAGGTTGGTATGACGCAAGTCCCTGTACCGCAAAAACTTGCGAAAAAAAACCAAAACGTTTTTTAGTTAAGGTTTCGAACCATTTGACTTTCGCGGGAGGGTCGTCTAGGTTTCTCGCCGCTCACGCCTCAAGCGTCGCGGCGACATCCTTGAGAAGACGGACGATGGGTATTTTTTGAGGACAGGCCTTTTCGCATTTTCCGCAGGCTATGCATGCTGACGCCTTTCCGCGCGTTTTCGCGAAATTGCCATAATAGACTTTTTGGAGCGAAAAAGGCTTAGGACCGACGCGCATCTCGTCGTTATAGAGCGAGAAATACTCGGGAATCGCGATGTTTTTGGGGCAACCGTCCACGCAATACCGGCATGCCGTGCAGGGAACTGCGACCGATTTCCGGATAAGTTCCGATACTCGCGAAACCGTCTTCGACTCCTCGGCAGATAGCGGGATAAACGCGGACATAAAACCCGTATTGTCGAGCAGTTGGGGCATCTCCGTCATGCCGCTCAATACCGTAAAAACGCCGTCTTGGCTCGCGGCGAAGCGAATCGCCCACGAAGGGACCGAGGCGGCGGGAGCGGCCCGCTTAAATAGGCGCTCCGCCTCTTCGGGAACGCGGGCGAGCGTCCCGCCCTTAACCGGTTCCATCGCGACAACCGGCTTTCCGTGCTTGCGCGCGGTCTCCAGGCATTTGCGGGACTGAATGCCTTCGCTTTCCCAATCGAGGTAATTTACCTGTAACTGAACGAACTCGGTTTCAGGATGGTCGGTTAAAATGCGGTCTAAGAGATCGGCGGTATCGTGGAACGAAAACCCGATTTTGCGGATTTTTCCTTCTTCCTTCATGCGTCGAACGAAGGAAAAACAGTCGAATCGCTCCGCGATTTCATAATTGGCCGTATTAAGATTGTGGATGAGGTAATAGTCGAAATATTCAACGCCGCATTTTTGAAGCTGTTCGGCGAAAATGCGTTCCTGATCCCCTTCGGCTTTTAAGAGCATTGAGGGAAGCTTCGTCGCGACGGTAAAACTGGATCGAGGGTGCCGCTTCACGAGCGATTCGCGCAGCGCTATTTCGCTTTGAAAGGCGTGATACATATAGGCCGTGTCGAAATAGGTAAAGCCGCGAGCCAAAAAAGCGTCGACCATCTCGTTCACCTTCGCGCCGTCTATGGGAGCGTCGGGCCCCTCCCCCACCGTCGGCAAACGCATAAAGCCAAAGCCCAGTTTTCGCGATTCCATGGTTTGTCCTTTACGCGAACACCGCGACGCCGGCGAGCAAAATGATCGACACGAGGCTGTTAAGCGAAATGGTCGTCGCGATAAAGCGCGACTCTTCGCCTTCGGCGCCAAACACGGGAATCGCGAACGTGGGGGGAAGGATAAATACGACGAGGTACGCGGCGCGGAGCATTCGGTCGGCGCCGGGAGCGAATCGCGCGGTTACCGCCCAGGCGACGAAGTACAGCGGAATCCAAACGACGTAACGGGCGAGCACCGTCGCTGCCGATGCACGTATCGTCGAGCGGGAAAACTCAAGCTCGTAGCCGATGACGAAGAGAATCAAGACGCCGGTCGGCGCGGCGATGAAGGAAACGCATCCGAGAAACGCCGATCCCACGCGGGTCGAGGTAAGCAGGCCGCTCAAGCCGGTAAGCCCGGCCACGAGCCCCAGAACCAGCGCCCATATGACCGGGTTGCGGGACAGCGCGCGCAATTGCGGCTTTACGCCGCGTTCGCCGCCCGAGCGCGCGTTCAAAAGCGGGAGAAGGATCGCGAACGTGAAGACGATTTCGCCGAGGTCGCTGAGGGCGATTTTCGGCATGTTCTCGACGCCGAAAACGATGGCGAAAAGGGGAAAACCGAGCATGCCCGCCTCGAAGCTCGACATGAGGAACGGTCGCACGGTCGATCGGCGCAAGAGTCGGTCGAGGCCAATGCCGACGACGAGCCCAAGGGCGCAGCAAACGAATATGACGGCGAACACGACGGGCGCGTCGGCATCGAAGCGGATGCCCGAAAAGCCGGCGAACACGACTGCCGGCAAGGTGAGCCGGGAAACGACGCTCTTAATGCCCGAAACCGTCGCGCGCGGAAGGAACTCCCGCTTGCGAAACAGAAAGCCGAGGGCGAGGGTGACGAATACTGGCGCTACTTTCAATAGCATGGTGACTACGGTGTCCATCGGTTACGTTCTCCTTATCGACGCGCGTCCGCGCGCCCGTTCCGCTATATCTTAAATTGCCCGACCTCTCGGGTCAGAATATCGATGCTTTCCTTATTCGTTTGGGAATCGCGATTTATCTCGTGAATCGCGGTCACGACCTGGGCGATGCCCGACGCCATCTCCGTCATGCTGCCAGAAACCTCCTCGGTGATGCGCCCGAGGTTAACGCTTTCCTTCGCGACCTCGTCGCTGCCGATGAGCATCTCGTCAGAGCCCGAGCGAACCATGTGCGTGATCTCCGTCAGGCTCCCGATCGCCGAAAGGATTTCCTTGCTGCCGACGCTTTGCTCGTCCATGGCCTTGCGGATCTCGTTCTCGCGCTCGGAAAGGAGCTTGACGCGGGCTTCCATGACGCCGAATTGCCGTTGGACCACGTCCGACGCCTCGGTAACTTGATCGATGGATTTCTTGATCGTCTGAAGCACGGTCGAGATCGTCTTTGCCTGAACCGATGAAGACTCGGCGAGGTTGCGGATTTCGTCGGCGACGACCGAAAAGCCCTTGCCCGCCGTTCCCGCGTGGGCGGCCTCGATGGCGGCGTTCATCGCGAGAAGGTTCGTCTGGCTCGCGATGCTTTCGATGATCGCGCTGATCTCGATGAGGCCCTCGGAATCCTTCGCAATGGAGCGAACGATTTCCGAGACGTTCGAAAGATCCTCTTTTCCCTTCGCGGAAGCGGTCGAGAGTTCGCTGACGTTCTCCCCGTTCTGCGCGAGGTTCGTCGCGACCGAGCCGATGTTCGCGATCATCTGCTCGATGGCCGCCGACGACTGCGAAACGATTTTCGTCTGCTCGACGACGAAGCCGTTAAGCTTCTCGATGTTCTTCCTGATTTGGTCCACGGCGGAATTCGTCTCGACGACGCTCGCGGATTGGTTAATGGTCTGGTTTTTGATGCTTTCGATATTCGCGCTGATCTGCTGGACGGAGGAGGCCGTCTCCTCCATGCTCGTGGAAAGAGAGCCGCCGATGCCGGACAGGACGCCGGTCTGTCGGTCGATTTCCACGATGAGGGAACGGACCGTATCGAGCGTTTTATTCACGTAGGTAGACATCGTGCCGATCTCGTCCGTGGTGTCGACGTCGAGGCGTTTCGTGAGGTCGCCCGAACCTTCGGAAATGTCCTTGAGCATCGCGATCGTCCGGCGGATCGGGGCTAGCATCCGCAGTACGTAGAGCGAGGAGAGGACGACGACGAGAAGACCGACGACGGCGGTGATGATGACCGAGAGAACGAGCAGGTCCGATAGGACTTTTTTGATTATCGCGAGGTCCTTGCCGATGAAGAACGAGCCGACCGGCTCGCCGGAAGAATCGGCGA
This sequence comes from Spirochaetales bacterium, assembly GCA_003246335.1. Taxonomy (GTDB): domain Bacteria; phylum Spirochaetota; class Spirochaetia; order Treponematales; family Treponemataceae; genus Teretinema. Next base: position 49,648 of record QKAR01000154.1, read on the forward strand.
TTGCCCAATGCGCGCCGTCGTAAATGACGGAACCTATCTCCTCCGTCCCCGACCACTCGCCCGCGTCTCCCGAGAGGGCGGCGGAAACGTCGGGGTTCTGTATGCTCATGCCGACCGCGCGTTTTCCCTCGGTCACGACCGTCGTCGACGCGCATACCCCGTTCACGTAGATCGAGCAGTCAACCGAGTAATTGCTCTTGATCGAGTCGACGAAAGCCTCGGTCGAAAGGTCGAAGCCCACCTCGACCGTGCCGATTATCCTCGAGCCATCGTAGATCGGGAAGCTCGCGCATATCGTCAGCGGCCGCTCGAAGTCCACCTCGAAACCGGCGAGGCCAACGCCGTCAAGCGCCATCGAAACGTTTTTCCTGTCCGCAAGGCTGTCCCCGGATTCCGAGGAATTCCCCCTTCCTAAAACCGTGCCGGATGCGTCGGTTATGACCAGGAAGTCGGCGCCGAGCCACGTCATCGAATTTCCCGCTATCGCGGAAATCGCCTTTCCGTCGCGATCGAGTATCGCCGCGGAGAGATCGGTCCGGGACGCGACGATCGACGCGAATCCCGAAACGGTGTTCTGCCGTTCGGCCAATCGCTTCGTGACGCCCTCTCGCGCCTGCACCACTTCCGTATGTGCGACGCTCGTGAGCGCGCGCTGGAAAATAACGAAGGAGGCGACGCAAATCGAGGCCGCCGCGATGAGTACCGCGATAAACACCAGCAGGTTAATTTTCTTCGAGAGTGAGAATTTCATTCGTTACTCCGGTATAGCTATTTTGTGAGGGGTAAAACGCAGCGAGCCATCGCCCACGAAGCGCCTTGAGTATTTTGTAATGATGGGCGTCGGCGCGACGCCCGCAAACGTCGCGCCGAGTATGCGTTTGGACAGGGCGTTTTACCGTCCGCCGATCGAATCCTTGTAGAATTCAAGCGCCTCTTTGTCCGTAAAGCCCTCGTGCACGATTTTGCGAATCGCGAAGGCCATCTCTAAACTGTGTTCGCTTTGGAATATATTGCGGCCCATATCGAGGCCCTTCGCTCCCCCTTGGATCGAGCGATACGCGAGCGTAAGCGCTTCCTCTTCGGGAAGTTTCTTTCCGCCCGCTACCACTATCGGGACGGGGCACGCGGCGACCACTTCCTCGAAGTTATCACAGTAGTAGGTCTTTATGATAGAGGCGCCCATTTCGGCGATGATGCGCGTCGCGAGCTTGAAGAATCGGTCGGTGCGCTCCATGTCCTTGCCGACGGCGACGACGCCGAGGACGGGAACGCTGTAGCGGTTCGCCGCGTTAATCGTGCGGGAAAGGTTATCGATGCTGGAAAGCTGACCATCAGCGCCGATGAAAGTCTGGACGGCGACGCAATCGGCGTTCATGCGGATCGAGTCTTCCATGTCGACGGCGATGACCTCGTGGCTCAGGTCATCGTTCAGCATCGAGGAGCCGGACGAGACGCGGAGAGCGATTGATTTTCCGCAGTTCGGCGGTATGCAGGAGCGGATGGCGCCGCGCGTGCCCATGAGCACGTCGACCGCGGGGAAAAGTTTCGGGACGACAAGATCCAGTCGCTCAAGGCCGGCCGTCGAACCCATGAAATACCCATGATCGAATGCGAACATGACCGTATTCCCGCTTTTGGGGTCGAAAATGTTGGATAGGTGTTTTTTCATTCCCCAGTCAAGGTTGTTGCAGCCCTTAACGTGAAACGCTTTTTGATTTCCAAAATCCTCGTCGATGTGATAGTCTTTCGCGACCTTTAAGCCGTCTTTGTCTGCCATGTAAGCAATCTCCCTTTAAAAAAAAATCAAAGGCGGCCGTTCCCGGCCGCCAAACTTCGATTAGAAGTTATAGTTGTTCATGTTGTCGATCGTGAAAACGACGCGCTCGGGAAGCAGCACGACGCCGGAGTCCTTGGCGGTGTAAGCCTTGGAATCGAGGACGGTGTTCGGGAGCACCTCAACGGTACCGATGTCCGGAACGTTGATCTTGTCGCCGACGTTGATCTTCTTGCCGGTGGAGAGGTAGTACGCGAGGTAGCAACCGAGAGCGCCCTGAACCTTGCAGTCCCAGAGGCCCCAGCGGGCGAGAACGCCGGCGTTGCAATAGCCCTTCATCGAGTTCGGGGCGGCGAAACCGGTGATGGAAACGTCTTTCTTCGTCTTTCCGAGGTTCTGGGCGGCCTGGGCCTGTCCGGGAAGCGCGGTGGAGTCGTTGCAGATGATTCCGTCGATGTCCGGGTGCGCGGTCAAGATCGCCTCGCCGATGGTAATCGCCTTCTCGGCGTCCTGCTCGGAGTAGTAGTTGCGCGGGGCGACGTTCACCCATTTAGGATAGGTCTTCTTGATATAGGCCTCGCCGGCTACCTGCCAGGAATTCTGGTCGGTAACGGTCGCCTGGGAATAATGCCAGCAATACTTAATCTTGTCCTTGGCGGGATCCTTGCCGCGTTCCTTCAAAGAAGTCACGAGCATGTCGACGAGCATCTTGCCGAGGATGTCGGGCGTTCCCTGGGAAACCATCACGGAGCGCGCGTCGCCGGCGACGTCGGAGTCCCACGTTACGACTTTCACGCCCGCTTTGCGAGCCTCTTTCAGGATCGAGTTCAAGCCGGACGCGTCGACGGACGATACGCAAATCGCGTCCGCGCCGGTGTTGATCGCGTTGTCGATGACCGTCACCTGGTTGGCGACCGAAGCGACGGGGTTGCCGTCGTACTTCACGGTAAAGCCGTGCTTTTTCGCGTAATCCTGCGCGCCCACGTTCGCGGACTCGAAGAACGCGTTCCCCGTCAGTTTGGGAATGAACACGACTGTTTTGTTGCCTTTCGATTGACCGAAGGCCACGGTCGACGCTAACAGCGCGAACCCAAGAACGATGGACAGAGTCTTTTTCATCAATTCCTCCTTGCTATATTCCCGCCGATGCGCGCTATGGCCATCGGCGAAATGCACGAACAAAAAGATACCCGACGCGTTGTCGGGCGACGATGCGCCGGCCGATTACGCGTCGCGGGCGAAGCGGGCGCGAATCCGTCGAACGAACAGAAGCGGATCGCCCGAGCCGAGGGCGAACCGGGCCGCGACGGCGACGACCAGCAATATGCCGACCGGGATCTCGAGGTACTGCGTGTTGACTCCGACCATCGATAAGCCGAAGCGGAGCAAGCCGATTACCAGGGCCGCGAGGGCGGTGCCGATGACGCCGCCGGTACCTCCGAGGTTCGAGGTTCCGCCCAGCACGACGGCCGTGATTACCGGCAGGGTGATTTCCTTGCCGAGGTCGGATTTCGCGGTGCCGAGATACGCCGTGATGAGAATTCCGGCGAGCGACGCGCCGAAACCCGAAAGCACGTAGGTCGACATGGTAACGAGCCGAGTGTTTACGCCGCAATATTCCGCCGCGTTCTTATTCACGCCGCAAAGGAACACCTTGCGACCGTACTTCGTCAAGTGCAGAAGGGCGAAAGCGACGAGCGTCAGCACGAGGAAAATTATCAATTGATTCGGTATAACGCCGAGTATCCTTCCCTTCGCGAATTGGGTAAAGGCCTCCGGAAAGCCGCTGATGCCTTGGTACGACTCGTTCGACGAGAGATTCGCGACCACGAGGGAAAGCCCCGAAAAAAGGAATGAGCCGCCGAGCGTGACGACCATGGGCTGAACGCCCGTATAGGCCACGAAAAAACCGCTCAACGCGCCGCACAAGGCGCCGACGAGCAGACCGAGACCGCAGGCGACGTACAAGTTCACGCCGAAATCGTTCCATAGGACGCCGATGACGATCGAGGTCAGGCCGACGATGGCGCCGGACTGAATGTCGATGCCCCCGGTTATCAGGACGAAGGTCACGAAAAGGGAGACGATGCAGATCGTCATGAAATTATTGATGCTCCCGAACAAAACGCGCGGCATCAGGAATTTCGGGTTCAGCGCGCCGAATATCAAAACCTCGGCGATCAACAGCAGGACAAGGAAACTTTCCCATCTCACCACTTTTTTCCGTAAATCGAATTTCCCTGTCATTTGCGAACCTCCCCGGATGCGGGAAGAGCCCCGTCCGTTTTCGCCGCGAGGCGTTCTTTTCGAAGTTTTTCCGCCGAGCGGGCCTGGAACACCGCGTCGAAGACGACGATGAGAATGAGCAATACGCCGGTGATCGTGTTGTCGTAATCGGACGGCAGGCCGAGGAAAACGAGAACGCGGCTTATCGAGGCCATGATCGCCGCGCCGACCGCCGCGCCGACGAGGGAGCCGACGCCGCCGGTAAGGCTAATGCCGCCCAGCACGCAGGCCGCGATGACTTTCATCTCGTAGCCGTCGCCGGCGATCGGGGTAACGAAACCAACCCGGCTGACGAACAGGACGCCGCCGATAGAGGCGAACACGGAGCAAAGCACGAAGGAGACCATTTTCGTGCCGCGCACGGAAATTCCCAAAAGGTTCGCTCCGTTGGGGTTATCGCCGACGGCGATGAAGTACCGACCCCGGCGGGTCTTGGTCATGATGAAAAGGCCGATGGCCATGACGACGAGCGAGGCGAGGTAAAACCACGTAATCGAGCCGATCGAACGCGCGAGCGCGTAGGACTTGAATTGCTGGGGAATGTTCTCGACCCATTTGCCGTCCGTGTACACGTAGACGAGGCCGCGCACGATACCGTTAATGCCGAGCGTCATGATTATCGAGGGAACCTTCAAAAACGTGATGCCGAAGCCGTTGACGAGACCGATCGCGAGCCCGACTAACAGCGCGATGCAAATGCCCTCGACCGGGCTTCCGTCGCGAACGTACGAACCGCATATCGCGGCGGTGATGCCGAGCGTGGCGCCCACGGATACGTCGATTTCGCCCGTGATGATGACGAATGCGATGCCGAGCGCGACGACGGTATAGACCACGCTGCTATTCAGGCAAAGCACGATATTTGCGACGCTCAGGAACGCCGGATTGACGAGCCCGATGCCGAGAAACAGCGCGATCAAAAAGACGATCGCCGTAGTCTCGCGAGGAAGGCGTATCTTAGTTTTCATTTATTCCCTCCTGCGACGACGCCGAACGCGGCGGACATCAAGCGATCTTGGGTTATTTCTTCCTTGCAGAATTCGCCGTTTATGCGGCCGCAATACATAGTCATCGCGCGGTCGCTCAAGCCGACAAT
>QKAR01000152.1 GCA_003246335.1 Spirochaetales bacterium
GCCGCGCTGGCGGGAAAGAGCCTCGTACGTATGGGCGAGTCGGGGAAGGGAATACTCGAGACGGGCCAGCTCAACCTGAAGGGACGCTTCCCTCGTCATGGCACGCGCCGCGAAGATGCGGATAATGAGCTCCTGCCGGTCGATGCAGGTAATATCGGTCAACTTCTCCCAGTTGCGCTGCTGGGTAGGCGTAACCTCAAAATCGAACACGATAAAATCGGCGTCGGTACCCCGCGCCTCGGCGGCGATTTCTTCCGCCTTGCCCGTTCCCATGCCGAACTTCGGCGACGGCTCAAAACGCCGCAAAACGACGGCGCCGGCGACGTCGAAACCAGCCGTATCGGCCAAGCTCGCGAGTTCACTCACCGCGTCCGAATCCTCGACCGAGCGGTCTTCCGCCTTGCCGACGAGCACGGCGATGGGCTTGCGTAGCGCCTCTTGTTCCAAGTCTATCATCGAGACCACTATAGCCCGAAGCCGGGGAAATTGATAGTTTCCCCTATTGTTTTCTTAATAGTTAGGGTACATTGTACCGATCATAAAATGAGGCTTTATGCGCACGGCACCGAAAATTTTAATAAGTTTATTAATTTCCATCATCCTCTTCTCCGGACTCGCGGTAGCCTCATACGCGGGTTTATTCAATATTTTGGAGACGAGATTTTACCAGCCGACGCTCGTGAAGTCGATGGAAGGGCGACTTCGCGAAATTTCCGACGCGATCGCGGCGTGGAACGGCGAAAACACGGTTAAATTCTCGGATTTCGTCGGCGCTGACGCGGTCAAGCGAAGCTTACTCCCAAACCAAAGCGAAAAAGACATTTTCGACCGATCGAATCTCGCGGGAACGCTCATCGCCGAGGTTCCGGGTCTCACGGGAATCCGCATCATCGACGCCGGCGACCCCAACGTGCCGGAAAGCGACGATACGGGTAAACGGCGCATTCACTTTAGCACCTTCGACGCGGATATCCTTAGCAAGCAAGACTTCCAAATTTCCTATGAAAATTACGGCGCCAAGGAAGGGGAAATCCCGTTTAAGCTCATCGCGCGCAAGGATGGGGACGCCCCGCTCGTTTTGGAGGAATCCGGGAAAGACCGATTCGTCTATTGCTTCCCCTTCATCGACGCCTTTGGCACCTGGCGCGGAACGGCGGCGTTTTACGTGGCGGCGCACGCGGCCGCGCAAAACCTCGTCGCGAAAAATCTCTTGCGCATCAGCGATGAACTCACCCTCGTGAACAGCGAGGATTACTCGGTTAAAGGCGCGCTGATCGGCATGCCGGCCACGGGCCAATCGATTCTCGCCAAAACGACCCTCGAGCGCTGGGCGAAAAACGACCTTTCCACCGACAGGATCGTATCATCCGATAATTCCGGTTGGGTTCTGCTTTCCGAGGAAACGGGCTCGCTCGGCTTCACGGGGGAACTCGTCGAAGAGCATTTTTTCGCTTTCCCCGCGACCATCCGGCTGTTTTTCCTCTCGCTGAGCTTTCTCACGATTTTTCTCGTGATTTTCCTGTTGTTCAACCTCCGCCAAGACCGCATGACCGTCGTCAGAAACCGCATACGCCGCTTTCAGCTCAACCTCCTGGAAGAGACGATGGAAAATTCCGACGAGGCCCGCTGGAAGGAAATCCGCAAGAACCTCGAATTCAGAAAACGAGAGATTAACGACACGCTGAAGAAAGGACTCGGCAAGCGATTCAATAAAAAACACGGGGCGGAGATCGACGAACTCCTTGGCAAAAGCTGGGACGAAATCCTTTCCGCTCTCGGCAAGCAAGAGCAAAAGCAATCGGCGATCGCAGACGCGGACTCCCTGAGGCAAATGCTTGAGCAAGTGCTGAAGAACAACGCGATCAACCTCAACCTTACCGGGGTTCAGGCCTCAGCCAAGCCCAAGCGGAAGGCCGAAAAGGCTCCGCCCGCGAAACGCGCCGCGACCGTCGACGAGGTCGAAGAACTCGACGAAGTCGAATCGGTCGAGGAGCTCGACGAGGTTGAGGAACTTGACGAAGTTGAGACGATCGAAGAGATCGACGAGCCGGAATCGGTCGACGAACCGGAAGAGCTTGATGCGATCGAGGCGATCGAAGAAGAAATCGGCGATATCGAGGAAGTCGAATCGGTCGAGGAAGTCGATGGGCTTGAGGGCGCGGAAGAGCCGGAAGCCCTTGACGATATCGAGGAAGCCGAAACGGCTGAGATGCTCGAGGAAATTGAAGAGAGCGTTACCGGCGATGCGACCGAAATCCTTGAGGAGGCCGAAGAAGTCACCGATCTCGACGGGCCGGAAGAGGAAGGCATTTTCTCATCCGCCGAAAGCGCCGCCAAACCCGCGCGCGACGAAGTAGCGGCAGAGTTCGACGAAATAGAGGAAATCGAGGAAGCCGAGAGCGTCGACGACCTAGACGTAGTCGAGGAAATCGAGCCCGTCGGACAATCAACGCCGATTCAAAAAGCGAACGTCCCGACGCCCGAAACGCCCGCCGAAGGAGAGGCGCCGTCGCTCGACATCGCGGATTTCCCCGAAGTTTCCGTATACAGTTTCGACGAGCTCAAGGAGCTCGATAACTACGACGAGTTTGGCACGGATTACCTGTTCGACGAAATTGGACCGATCGAGCCCGAGGACGTCGAGTATCTTGACGGCGAGTGGGACCCGCAACTGCTCGAAGTCGCGAGCGAGGACGAGCTCGTCGAATTCATCGAGGAACACATTCCCGACGAAATTCTCGTCTACGATTTTTCCGCCGCCGATAAGATCGAGGAGGGCGAAGCGTCGGTCGTCGTCGAAACCCTCGACTTTTCCGATCTTGACGAAACGGAGCCGAAGGACGCGCTTGAGTACCTCGCGCCGACAACCTTTGTCCTCGGAGGCGATTGGAGCGCCGACGTTCGCGACGTTCCCGCGATCGGCTTTCTCGAAGTCGTCGGGGACGATGAGCCGCTCATCCTGGAAGAATTAACCCCATTCGGCGCGGAGGGTGACCAGGCAATCGAGAACGAGGATGGCCTATTCATCGTTTCCCTGAACGGGAAGCGAAAAGACCAAAACGGACTCGACCCGGAGTTCAAGGAGCTCGTCGACTCAGTCTTGCTGTGAGCGGCGGGCGGCGAGCACGCGCTGACCGATTTCCGCGAAGCCCTCGCCGTATCCGCGCGAGGCGACCCACGAGGGAAGATCCTTAATATCCGAAATCCATTTCTCGATGTTGGCGACCGCGCACGCGTTCGGGAAATACGAGAACATGACCTCGTCGTTCGGCGCGTCACCGACGTAGAGCACTCGCGAGCGGTCGCGCGCGTCGTCGTAGCCCTCGGTTTCGCGCAATAGCGCGAGCGCGGCCTCCCGTTTGTTAAACGCGCCCATCCAGCAATTCACGTGAATCGAACTCGGTTTCGCCACGCAATTCTCTCGCTCGAAAGCCTCGACAATAATCGCGACCTCGGCGGGCGAGAGCGGCGGGACGACGTATTCGGCGTGATCGATGGCGAGATCGTATAGGCGAAAGCGATTGTCGCTCGCCATTCTCGCCCGAGGCACGGCGCGTAGGGCGGCTTCGCGCGCGCGCTGCAGGGCGGGCGTCGCGTTCGGCAGGGCCGTCGGATGCGGAAGCGCGTAAACCGCGGAACCTTTTCGATAATACGAGACTGCCCCGTTTTCGGTTATCGCCGCGACGATCGGCCATTCCTGCAGGTGAATTTCGCCCCATCCAGCGGATCTCCCCGTCACGGCGATAACGCGAAGGCCTGAGGCCGCAAGCTCGCAAAGCGTCGCGTACGCCTCGCTCACGAGTTTCCCGTCGCGGGTCATCGTATCGTCGACGTCGGTCAAAACCCATCGAAGGGCCCGGGCGGTTTCCGCGGGCATGAGGTTAATCGATTTCATGGAAAAGAGTATCGCGGGAAGCGGCGTTACTGGTCAACGGCCATGGGTAAAACAGTATTCCTCGGCTAAGCGAGTCACGATCGCCTCGTCCGCGGGCGCGAACAGATAATCGGCCATCTCGGGAACCGTCACCCAGCGAATGTCGTCGTGGTCATGCAGGCGCAAATGCCCGCCGAGAAGGAGCGCCCGAACGGCGATAAGCCGCACCACTTTGCCGCCGCCGTAATCGTGCACCGTATCGGAAAGGACGTCGCCGGTTTCGATATGGACGTCCATTTCCTCGTGTAACTCGCGAGCCGCGCATTGAGCGGGCGTCTCACCCGGCTCGATCTTTCCGCCCGGGAATTCCCAATAACCGCCCAGGCTGATTTCGGCCTTGCGGCGGGCGATCAGGATTCGCCCCTCTCGGTTCTCAATGACGGCAGCGGCGACATCTATCATACTTTCAGTATACTGCCGGGAGATCGACGTTGTCAAAATGACGCGCGGGGTATATTCTGTCGCGCATGAAGCACATCGCAAAACTCATCGTACGCAGCTACGAGCTCGATTCGTACAACCATGTAAACAACGCCGTCTATCTGCAATATCTCGAATACGCGCGCATGGAATACTTGAAGGCGATCGGATTCGACTATCCCGGCCTCTTCGACGCGGGCTATTTTCTCTATGTCACGCATATCGACGTGCGGTACAAGGCTTCCGCCCGGCTCAACGACGAGCTTTCGATTGAAGTCGAGCCCGTTAAGCTCGGTAAAGTCTCCGGGACGTTCCGTCAGACGATCAGGAATCAAAGGGACGAGCTTTGCGCGGAAGCGGAAGTGTCCTGGGGCTGCGTCGACCGAACGGGCCGACCGTCGAGGATGCCCGAAAAATTTTACGTTAGCGGGCTTGAGCCGGAGACCCTGAACCGCTAAGGGAAGCGCGCGAGAAGCTCAACGCATCAACCGTATCGACCGCGCGAATGCCGAGTGCCTCCGCGAAGGCGAGCGCGTCGCGGGTTCCCGCCAAAACGTCTTGGGGCCGATGCGCGTCCGAGTTGCACACGATCGTCGCGCCGCGATCCACGGCGAGTTCCCAAAATTCGCGCACGGGGTATATCCACCGCGCGTCCGCCTCGCCCTCTACGACCCTTTTGGGCTTTGAGAGTCCCAAGCCGTTAATCTCGAGCGGCATGCCCATGCCGATAGCCGCGTCGATAATTTCAAGGGAAGCTGCGCGCACGTCCGGCACCGAAAGGGAAAAGGACGCGAGAAAAATATCGGGATGCGCGATAAAATCGTAGAGCCCGCTCGCGATGCCCTGAACAGTCAAGTCGACGTAGCGGCGAAAGGTCTTCCAACCGGGATATTCGGGAATATACCAAAACTCGCCGTTATCGTTGACCCAATGGGACCCGAAGACTAAAAATTCCGCGCCCATCTCGGCCCGTAAATAATCGCGATACCAACTTTCGTACGCCGGGTACCACTCGCACTCAAAACCCCAAAAGACCGGGAACGGCGCATCAGCCGCCACCGCCTCAAAAGCCGCCCGATACGCGGGAATTTCCGCTACTGACATTCGGCTCCCCGGCCATACGGAATCGTCGGGATAGGGACAATGATCGGAAAAACCTAAGGCGGAACAATTTTCTGCCGCGGCGCGCCGCGCGTAATCCGCCGGCATGCCGCTCGCGTGCTTGCATAGCTTCGTATGCGTATGGAAAGAACTGATATTCACGCTCCCACTATAACCATCCGTCGAAATTGCCTCAAGCAGTCCGCGTGCAACCGGTTTAGTTGACACGCAAGGGCAGATCTGGCTAAGTGGTTTCGTATAAATGCCTTAAGGATACAAAATGAACGTCTTTCTTGAGGGGCTCGGCCTCGGATTCAGTCTCATCGTCGCCATCGGCGCGCAAAACGCCTTTGTTCTCCGCCAAGGAATAAAGGGAGAGCACGTGTTCGCAACGGCGCTGCTGTGCGCCCTGATTGATTTTTCGCTCATTTCCGCGGGCGCGCTCGGCCTCGGCTCGCTCGTTTCGTCGCATCCGACTGTCCTGAGGGCGGTAACTTTTTTAGGCGCCGCATTCGTCGTGTGGTACGGAATACACGCGTTTATCAGGGTATTTAAAACCCAAGCGCTTACGCAATCAAAGGCGACGGGGGACGCATCTCTCAAGACAACCCTATTCGCCCTGCTCGCCATCAGCCTCCTCAACCCGCACGTGTATTTAGATACGGTCTTGCTGCTCGGAAGCGTGTCGTCGCGCCACCCGCTTCCCGCGCGCTACCTTTTCGTCGCGGGAGCGAGCTCAGCCTCATTTGCCTGGTTTTTCTCGATTTCCTACGGGGCGAGACTTCTCGCGCCGCTATTCGAGCGGCGGATAACGTGGAGAATTTTCGATTTCGTCATTGGGGTCGTGATGATCGCGATAGCGGTACAGCTCGCGCGATTCGGAATAGTCGGCTGGTAAAAACGAGCCGAATGGCGCGCGGCCTTATTCGCCTTTTAGGTACAGCTGCATAAGCATAACGAAGGCGTAAATTTGCTTATACGCCGCCACGACCCATTCCTTGATCGGCCGGTCGGCGTTTAACTCAAGTTCTTTCCAATTCGTGATGAGCTCGTGCTGGGCCTTTTCGTAATCCTCGAGAACGCTCTTCAGGTTGCGCGCGATGACGATGAGGTGTTGGGTACCCGTCGAAAGGAACGAGAGAGCGCGGTCGTTCAGGTCCTTTAATTGGGTGCGAAGCTGCTTCACCGCTTCCTTATCCCGATCGGCGCGCGTAAGCATGCCACGAAGCTTCACGCCGATTTCCGCGTCCTCGGCGAGAGACTCGTCGAATTCGGTGATTTTATCCGAAAGCTCAAGAAGCTCATGAAAGCTGCCGGAGTACGCCACGGAAGCCGCCGCGAACGACCACTTTCCCCGAACGAGGAAGAGATCGGTTAAGGCCCGGACGTCGCGCTTGAAATAATCGATCAAAAAGGCCTTGAGGTAATTCAGTTCCTCGACGTACAGGTAACCGCCGAGCATTTTTCGCTCGAACGCGGGGTTCGATCGCTCCGCGTAGTTTTTTAGCCGGACGATGGCGTCCGTCCCGAAAATTTGCTTGAGCAGCTCGGAAGCCTTGCTGTTTCGGTTTTCTTGCTGAATCTGCTGAACGATCATCTCGGTTTGCGTCCGCAACTTCGCGATGTACGTGTCGACGATTCGCTCATTAACCAGGCTTACCTCGGAACGATACGACGGGTCTTTTCCCAGATGACGGATAATTTGATCGAAAACGCCGGAACGACGGACGTCGCCCAACACGTTCAAGAGTTTATTCCACGGCCCCTGAGCGACGGGGTCGACCTCGCGATAGGCCTTAACCACGGAGAAAATTTTCGCCCAATCCGCGTCGAGCGGAAGCGCGTACGCGACCGCGCAAAAATCCTTGAGATCCTCGAGGACATACTCGCCCCGAATGGTCTCGAATTTCGGCGAATAGGTGAAAGTCCGTTCGGGAAGGCTCGAATCGAACTTTTTCAGCATGAAAAAATAATCGAAGGCGACGAAATTCGCGAACAGTAATAATTGTGAGTATAAATCGTCCAGCTGGCGAACTTTTTCCGCGTCGAATTCCGCGATGAAGGCGGCGAGTTCGTCCTTAACCTGGGCGCCAAGCTCTTTCGGCGCGATCGCTTTAGCCCGCTCCTTAATGCTTTCGTCGGATAGGCGTTCTTTCAGCCGTACTTGGTTCGAGGTCAACGAAAGCTCAACGACGGTGTTTTTAAGCACTACCGATTCCGTCGCGTTCGCGAGCATAACTTGAGCGGACCCGATTACTTTATAAATTTCGAAGAAATATTTTGCCATCGCCGGCAAAGCCTCTTCGGAACTCGGTCGATACCATTTATATCGGCCTTTCGTAAGTTCTTTGGCGATGGCTTTTAATTGCCGTTTTTTGAGTACCTCAAGGTCGTTTGAGGAAAAAAACATGCCCAGCAGACGCTGAATGATGTTTTCTGAATCGGCTACCATGAGTCTACTATGAAGTATTCCTTGACCGATGTCAACAAAAGAACCTAGCGCTTTTTTCTACTTGTGAAATAATTCACAGTAAATTCTGTTTTCTGCTTGACTTTTTTTTCCCCTCTTGTTAAACTATCTGTGAAATTATTCACAGGAGGATAATCGTGGGGATTTCAAAACCTGCGGCAGAGCGGCTTTCTCAGCTCGCCCGTCTGTTAGAACAGCGAGACGCCGCAACCTCGATTACCTCATCGGAGCTCGAACGCATCACCGGATGGCCGAGCCATACGATTAGAAAAGACATTTCCGCGCTTTCCGGCGCGACTGAAATTTCCACCACGTCGGGGTACGATCCCAAACGTCTCGCCGCGGCGATCCGGGAAGCCCTCGGTTTTACCAACGAACCAACCCGCTGTTGCGTCGTCGGCCTGGGCCGAATCGGCTCCTCGTTTCTCGACTACGAGGGTTTCGCCGGCACGACTTTCGATCTCTGCGCCGGCTTCGACTCAAACGTCAACCGCATCGAAATCCTAAAGGCTAACTTCCCCCTCTACCCCGCTTTCAAAATGAAAGACGTGATTCCGCGGCTCGGTATCACCGCGGCCATTTTATGCGTCCCAAGCGAACAAGCGCAGCAAACCGCCGACAAGCTCATTGAAAGCGGGATCGTCGGTCTCGTTAATTTTACCCCGACGATACTTTCGGTTCCGCAAGCAATCGAAGTAGAAAACGTATCGATCATCGACGCGCTCGGAAGCCTTACGGCCCGGCTCGCCGCGAAAAAAACGCGATAGAAGGAGCGAACTATGAACAGGGTGTACAATTTCTCCGCTGGACCGTCCATGCTTCCCGAGGACGTGCTTAAGCAGGCCGCGGCCGAGATGCTCGACTGCAACGGAACCGGTCAGTCAGTCATGGAGATGAGCCATCGATCAAAGGCCTTCGAGCCGATCATCGCCAAAACAGAGGCAACGCTCCGAGAGCTCATGGGAATACCTTCAAACTACAAAGTGTTGTTTCTCCAAGGCGGCGCAAGCCTTCAGTTCTCCATGGTTCCGCTCAATCTCAAGCGGATCGGGAAAGCGGCCTACATCGACACGGGCGTATGGTCGGGCAAAGCCATTAAGGAAGCCAAGCGCTTTTTGAGCGTCGATACCATCGCCTCATCCAAAGACAAAAACTTCACGTACGTGCCCCGAGTCGACGCGATTAAGGGCGATTACGATTACGCTCACGTCACCTCGAACAACACGATTTTCGGCACGAAATACGCGAAGTTCCCCGAAACGGGCGACATTCCGCTCGTCTGCGACGCCTCCTCGAACATTCTTTCCGAGCCGATGGACGTCTCAAAGTTCGGGATTATTTACGCGGGAGCGCAGAAAAACCTCGCGCCCGCCGGCGTCACCGTCGTCATCATCCGAGAGGATCTGATCCGCGGCCCGGAACATGCGGCGGGAGACCTCCCCGCGGACGTTCCGACCATGCTCCGCTACGACACGCACGCGAACGAAGGCTCTATGTTCAACACGCCGCCCTGTTACTCGGTGTACGTAATGGGTCTCGTGCTCGAATATTTGAAGAAAAACGGGGGACTTCCCGCCATAACCGCGAAAAACCGCGAGAAGGCGAAAATTTTGTACGACTATCTCGACGCAAGCGCCTTTTTCCGTCCGACCGCCGAAAAAGAAAGCCGATCGCTCATGAACGTCCCGTTCCTGACTGTCATCGAGGATAAGGAAAAAGCCGAGGCGATGAATAAAAAATTCGTCGCGGAAGCCGCGAAGGCAGGGCTCGTCAATCTCGCCGGTCATCGGCTCGTCGGGGGCATGCGGGCGTCCATTTACAACTATATGCCGACCGAAGGCGTCCGCGCCCTCGTCGAATTCATGAAGCGATTCGAGAAGGAGAACGCCTGATGTTTAAGATTCAAACGCTCAATAAAATCGCCCCGGAAGGGCTCGCGCGGTTTTCCCGCGATAACTATGAAATCGCGAGCGAAATCCTTAACCCCGACGCCATCCTCGTGCGATCCGCCGAAATGGCCGAGCTGGCGGTTCCCGACACCGTTAAGGCAGTCGCCCGCGCGGGCGCCGGCGTGAACAACATTCCCGTCGCGAAATATACCGAGCGGGGCATCGTCGTGTTCAACACGCCCGGCGCAAACGCGAACGCGGTGAAGGAACTCGTGCTCGGCGCGCTCATTTTTTCCAGCCGCCCCGTCCATCGCGCGGCTGACTGGGCGAAAGGCCTCGCCGGCAAAGGGGACGAGATTCCCGAACTCGCCGAAAAGGGAAAAAGCCAGTTCGTCGGCCCCGAAATCAAGGGGAAAACGCTCGGCGTTATCGGTCTCGGCGCCATTGGCGCGATGGTCGCGAACGACGCGGTCTCGCTCGGCATGAACGTCATCGGGTACGACCCCTTTATTTCCGTGGATTCGGCCTGGTCCCTTTCCCGCGCCGTGCATAAGGCCGAAAGCCTCGACGCCCTGCTCGCGAAAGCGGACTACATTACCATTCACATGCCGCAAACGAACGACACGAAAGGCTTCATCAACGCCGATAAACTGCGCATCATGAAAAAGGGCGTTCGCGTGCTCAATTTCGCGCGCGGAGGGCTCGTGAACAACGCCGACATGATCGCCGCCGTGAAAGAGGGAAAAGTCGCGTGCCACATTACCGACTTCGCGGACGAGGCCCTGCTCGCGACGGAAGGAATCCTGTGCCTGCCGCACTTAGGCGCCTCGACCCCCGAAGCCGAGGACAACTGCGCGTTCATGGCGGTCGAGCAGCTCATCGACTTCCTCGAAAACGGCAATATCGTAAACTCGGTGAATTTCCCCAAATGCAAAATCGATGGTTGCATCCCGGAACGCGGATCGCGGCTGTGCATTTCGAATAAAAACGTCCCTAACATGATCGGGCAGATCACGAGCATCCTCGCCGGCGCGAAGCTCAACATCGCCTCGATGACGAACCAAAACCGCGCCGACGTGGCGTATAACCTCATTGACGTGGAGGATCGCGTCAACGCGAATGTGCTGGCGAACCTTCAGGATATCGATGGCGTCATCGCCGTTCGCGCGATTGACGGCGGCAATTTTTGTCGGGCCGCGCCGGATGAGGCCGACTGACACTTAGCCCTTTTTCATGAAAATTCAGGGAAAAACGGGAAAAACTCCCGTTTTTCCCGTAAATTTACGCTTTTTTACTTTTTAAACTCCACTCGACGCTTGCACATCCTGAAAACCCCCGCTATAGTCTCACCTACTTGAAAACGTATGAAAATAATGGAGTTTTTCGCGGATGACACAAACGACAGAGAAGTCTGCCTATCCTAAAAAAATTTTGCTTTCCGTATTTATCTTCGCCATCGTCATACTCACGGGTAAAATTATTTATTCTCAATTTGATTCGATTTCCTTGAGTTTCCTCAACACCGATTCGTCGACCGCCGATCTCGCGAGCATGGTAGCGCCGGAACTTTTTCACCAGAAAGCCCTTGAAACGGGGGCTCAAATCGATCCCAGCCTCACGCTCTACCGTTCTGATCTCGCAAAAGCCGACGTTCTATGGTTTTATTCCCACATAACCGGGAGCGAGACGATAGCGCGCATCATTCTCGACAAAGCCGAGCAGAACGACGTCCCGCCGCCGCTCGCGTTCGCCCTCGCCTGGGAAGAAAGCCATTTTCAGCCAAAGGCCGTCAACCGCAACGCCACATCGACGGACCGCGGCCTCTATCAGCTCAATAACAAAGCATTCCCCAAATTGACCGAGAGGGATTTTTTCAATCCCGAAACGAGCGCGAACTACGGCCTTTCTCACCTGAGCTACTGCCTCGACCTATCGGGAAACGAAGTCGCCGCCCTCGCCATGTACAACGCGGGCACGACGAAAGTCCGAAACGATAAAACGCCGAAGCGGACGCTCGACTATATTTCGAGAATTCTCAGCTATAAAGAGGGCCTCGAGAAACTTTTCGCCCAGCAAGTCGCGAACCGCTACGCCGTCTCAAGCGACGGGAAAGTCACGGCCGCGAAAAAATAATCTCATTCCGCGGGAAGCGGGTACACGAACGCGGTTACGCGGGCCTCGCCGCTCGTCGTCACGAGAAGTCGCTGCGCAGCCGGAAGCTCCTCCAACTCCGCGTCCCCGCCCTCGAACGAGGAGCGCCATCCTTCGGGAAACCAGTGATTCGGCACGTAAATTTCGGTTACCCCGGCGACGGCGTCCCAAGTAAGGCTGAATCGGCGGTTTTTCCGATCGAAGCCCATCTTCACCGGAAAGCCGCTTATCGCCATAGCATAGGGGCGGCTAAAGCCCCGAACGGCGCGCCCATCGCCGTCGCTCGCGGAATAAATCGAAAGGTCTTCCGTGTTCCAGCCGTCGCCCGATTCATGGGTATTTGAAGCCGAATAATTCCAGATAGTCGAATGCAATAATTGGGAATCGATCGCGTCGTAATACTGACCGAGCGCGGATTCTTGCGCGGAGTAATCCCCCGTTCGATACGAACGTCCCTTGCATAAGTCGAAAGGAACGCCGAATTCCCCCAAAAGAGCCGGAATGCCCTCGCCCCTCGGACGATCGGTAAAACGAGCTATCTGTTGACCCGAGACCCGCGCCGTCGCGCCCGGCCCGACGGAAACAGCGGAAGTTTCGCTGTCCGCGATTATCCACGAATGCCATTTTTTCGTCAGTAAGGTAATTCCGTCATACCAGTGGAACGCCTCCACGACGGAAAGGGATGAGCCGCCCTCGAGCGCGCGATCTTCCTCCGACCAGGAAACCCGGTGCGCGTGCGGGACGCCCTCGACGAAAAAAATATAATGCCCATGTTTTTTCGACAGGGCTTCCATAAAGCGACGCTGAAACGGCTTCAAAAAGCATTCGGCGAACGTCTCACCCCCCGATTTAGAGGGAGAAGATCTCGCCCATTCCGGCCGTTTCGAAAACCAATTATCTTTTTTAACCACCGGTATGCCGGATTCGATTGCCCAAACGCCTGCCTCGAGCCAAGGGCAAACAAAGCCCTCGCGAAAAAGGGATTCTCCCGAGGGATTAAGCGGCTCAACCCCGTTTCGGCGCAATTTTCCGGCAAGCGAAACGCGCGCGACTTTTTGGGGAAAACCCGACGCCGCCGCGATTGCCTGAAACGCGGTCGGAACGGCGCCCGAAGGCGCGGTAATTCGCTGGTGCTGGGAAAGGCTCGAAAGCCCGATAAACCCGTAATGGGGTTCGTTTAGCGTGCCGAAGCCTATTATCGCGTCGCAATCTTTTAGTCGCCGCGCCGCGTGCTTCATCGCGTCGATGAAATGGTCTTGGAGCCAATCCTGAACCGGAACCCCGTCAACATAGCGCCCCGGAGCGAAAGTATTGCCGCCAAAAAAAAGCGTCCACATCGTCGCGTTCGCGTACCGAAGGTAATTAAATCCCCAACTCATCGGGGTATACGACTCGCCCTCCGAGGCTTGGGTAAAGGCCGCTCCGGTTTCGGTTATCTTTGGCAAGTCAAAACCGAGCGCCTCGAGCGTCCATCCCGGAGCCCCATCGCCGCCGGTCCAGCGGCTCCAAACATCCTGATGCGGGTCGATAAAGACGGAAATTCCGTAATTTTCCGCCTTTTTCAGGATTTCGCGCGCATACGCGAGATACTCTTCGTCGTATATCCCCGGCCCCGCATGCTCGACCGCTTCCCACGTAATGACGAAGCGTACAAGGTTGAAGCCCCATCCGGCGAGCCGCGCAAAATGTTCGTCCGCCTGTGACAGCGGAAACGGTCGCCCAACGAACGTAACGTCGAACGAAAGGGGATTCCCTTCGGGGAAAACGGGAATTTTACTGTCGCCGCCGAGATTGCAACCGCGCCACAGCGCAATTCTTCCCGAACGATCGCGAATATGGATGCCATCCACGGCATAACGCGCTGGTGTTTTCATAACTTTCCCCTACGGCGCGAGGCGCGAAGCTCAGGCCGCGCGCCCGCGTAAAAAAAAAGGACCCCACAGGGGTCCCTTCGTACAACCGGAATTCGCGACGGAGCGTATTTCGGAATCTTCGTACTATTCGGTCAAAATCCGAATGACTTCGGACTTGTCGTTCGACTTCAGGATTTCCTGTCTTTTTTCTGCGCTCTTGAAAAGCAAGCTTACTTCCGCGAGGAACTGAAGATGCGGGCCGGTTTTGTCGACCGGAGAGAGCGTCATGATGAAAATGCGGCACGGTTCCTGATCGAGGGAGTCAAAATCAACCGGATTATCCGAAATACCCATGCAAGCGACGAGGTCGTCGACCGAGTCGGTTTTTCCGTGGGGAATGGCTATGCCATGCTTCATACCCGTCGACATTTTGCGTTCGCGATCGAGAACGCAGGCACGAGCGGCGGTCTTATCCTTAACTTTCCCTGCCTTGACAAGAATATCAAGCAGCTCGTCAATAATCGCCTCTTTGGAGGTGCCTTTAAGATGAAGATCAACGGTATCCGTCGTCAATACGGTTTTCAGGTTCATAAGATGCAGTTTACGTTCCTTCATAGGAAAAGTCAAGGTTTTTATGTATGATAGAACCATGACGGATATTGATAAATTTTATTCCGACGGAGAGCGCATCATGAAACGCGCCGCCGCCGCGCAGACGGGAAATAAGAAAATTGCGGAAGATCTCGCTCGACTCTTCCAAGTCGCGGCGCGCGGATACGATGTCATCGCGGAAAGTCTATCGAATTATTGGATTGCGACCTACGCTGACGGACTTTCGGGCGAAAACGAACGGAAAGCCGCGATTGAGTGGTTCGCGAACGTACTGGCCCTTTTTGATGGGGAATTCATGCCGGACATGGATTTCGAGGATCGGGATTGGGATGAGATCAGGGAAACCGTTTCAGCCGAAGCCGAAACCCTCAACCTAGACGTTCTCACGTCGATAATGACGGTTATCGTGGAGCGAAAAAAAACGTGATTTTTCGTTGACTTTCCGGAACTCGCGAACGATATTTAAGTCGTAGAGAGGAATGATCGACACCATACCGATAGAGGGTGTCCACCGCAGGCGCGTATTGGCGGGTGGGCACGGATGTACGAGACTCTGTGCGCGAAAAAAGGAGGGTTCCTTGACGGAAAATCCACCTGAGTTACGACGCCGGGGCGAACCCGGCTCGAGGCTATGATGAAGAACCTGCGGAGTCCAAGCGCAGGGAAAAATAACCGTGGCCAAAGTTCGCCAATGAACGCGAACAACTCCCCGATGGGGGCAAAAGGCCCTGACAAGCCGGTAACAGACCGGCTTGTCTTATTTTAAACCCTCTTGGTATACTCCGAAAAACCATGGAACCACAGTACGAATCCTGCGTGGCATGCCCGCGCGCTTGCGCGATTAATCGCAATGAGGGCAAAACGGGCTATTGCGGAGAGACCGCCGATATCAGAGTTTCCTGGGCGGGACTCCATTTCGGCGAGGAACCCCCGATAACGGGGACGGGCGGATCTGGCACGATTTTTATAACCGGCTGCAACCTTCGGTGCAAATTCTGCCAAAATTTTCAAATTTCCCAAGACGGTCTCGGCCGCGCGGTTTCCTCGGACGACTTCGCGAAAATCGCGCTAAAACTCCAGGAAGCAGGCGCCGAAAACATCAATATCGTTACCGGGAGTCACGCGATACCCGCGATTGCGACGTGCCTGCGACTCGCGAAATCTCAAGGTCTTTCAATCCCCATCCTTTGGAATTCATCGGCCTATGAAACGACGGAAGCGCTCGATGTACTCGACGGGCTCGTCGACGCGTGGCTTCCCGACCTCAAGACCCTCAATCCGCAGTTATCCGGCAATGTCTTTTTCGCCGAAAATTACCCCTCCGTCGCGAAAAAAGCGATACGCCGCATGGCTGAAAAATCCCCTCTGGTTTTTTCCGATGGGAAAGATGGCGTTACGCGGCTCGTTTCGGGCGTGATTGTCCGGCATCTCGCCTTGCCGGGCAAACTCGCCGATACGGAACTCGCGCTCCGCTGGTTCGCTGATCATCTGGAGGGAAAAGCCGCGCTTTCGCTCATGACGCAGTACACGCCGGTGAGCGCAAACCCGCAGGCGCGCGAAATCGACGCATTCCCGAATCGGGCGCTCATCCAAGACGAATACGATCGACTTCTTGACTTGCTCGCGGAACTCAATATCGAAAATGGATTTTATCAGGAACTCGTCGCGGACACCGAGTGGCTGCCGGACTTTACCCGAACGCAACCGTTTTCGTCTAAACTCGCCCGACCCATCTGGCATATGAGCGTCGGATTCCTTTAATAAAAAGTAAAGTAAACCGGTTAACCCTCAAACCTATCTTTTTTGAAAATTGTGCCGTATACTATTGCGTATATGAGGTTTCCGACTTTTAAACACCCTGTTACCGGCATCGCCGTTCCGGTCGGCGCGCTCAAAACGGAGAACAGTTGCGGCGTAGGCGAATTTCTCGACTTAATTCCCTTTTCGGATTTTTGCAAAAAAACGGGCGTTGACCTCATCCAACTATTGCCCGTAAACGATACCGGAACGGAAAGCTCGCCCTATAGCGCCCTTTCGGCTTTCGCCCTCCATCCAATTTATCTGAGACTGCAAGAGCTTCCCGAAGCGCGGCCCTTTATCGCTGAAATCGAGGGATTGGCGACCCGGTATGAATACCGAGACCGTTTCTGCTACCGAGAGATACGCGAGAACAAGCTCGCGCTCTTGCGCCTCATGTATAACGTAAACGAAAAGGAAATCGTCACGAACGGCGATCTCGACGCGTGGATACGCGAGAATCCCTGGATCGCCGAGTACGCGGTTTTCATGAACTTAAAGCGGCGTAATTTCGAGGCCTCCTGGAAATGCTGGGATAAATTGCAAAAACCGAGCCATTCGGAAATCGCCGCGCGCTGGGAAGACCCGGCGAAGCGCTCGGACCATCTTTTTTTCGCGTGGATACAAATGTGCCTCGATCGACAGTTCCGCCGCGCGGTGAGCGAGTGCGAAAGCCGGGGCATCGCCGTGAAGGGCGATATCCCGATCATGATGAACGAAGACTCTTGCGACGCGTGGGCCAACCCCGAATTTTTCCGGGACGACCTTCGCGCGGGTAGCCCGCCAGACGCTTCGAACGCGCTCGGACAGAATTGGGGTTTCCCTATTTATAATTGGGATAACTTGCGCGCGACGGGGTACTCCTGGTGGAAAAACCGCCTCAAGCAAAGCGCGCGCTATTATCACGCGTACCGCATTGACCATATTTTGGGCTTTTTCCGCATCTGGTCGATTCCTTATGGCGAATGGTCCGGTTACTTGGGATGGACGACCCCGCATACGCCGACGACGCAACAAGAACTCGCGGAACGGGGCTTTACCGGGGATCGACTCAGGTGGATCGTCCAACCCCACGTCCCGACGAGCGTCGTTGAGTGGGCGAACGGCGGCGACTACCTCGGAGCGCACGGCGCCATGCGCCAAGTGATGAACCGCATCGGGACCGAGGAACTTTGGCTATTTAAGGATGAAATCAGGCATGAAGCCGATATCCGCGCAACCTCGTTGCCGGACGCGATAAAGGACGCGCTTGTAGGCGCGTGGCGAAATCGCCTCGTTTTGCGGACGGGCAGAGACGCCCTGGGGTCCACGCTCTACGCGCCGACGTGGGGATATCGGGAAACGACCGCGTGGGCTTCGTTCAGCGACGAAGAGCGAAGCAATCTCGAAAAACTATTCTCGGGAAAAGCGGCCGAGGACGCCGAACTTTGGAAAGCGCAGGCCGAGACGATTCTCGGCGAACTGACGAAATCCGTCGACATGCTGCCCTGCGCCGAGGATCTCGGCTCCGTACCCGACATCGTTCCCGGAGTCCTCGCGGAATTGGGCATTTTAGGCCTCAAGGTTTTCCGCTGGGAACGGAAATGGGCCGAGCAGGGCCAGCCATACAAAGCGCTCGACCAATACGCGGAAAATTCGGTCGCCACGACGTCCGTGCACGACTCGTCGACGCTTCGCGGCTGGTGGGAACAAGAGGACGGCTCTCAGCAATTTCTTTCGACCTGGCCGCCGGAATCCTACGGGTATCCCGAGGGAACGACGGACCGCTTTCGGGCGCGATACACGCCCGAAGTCGCGGAGTACGCGCTCAAGCGGCTCGCCTCGGCGACTTCATCGCTTTTCGTCGTGCCGATTCAGGATTTTCTGGCGCTGTCCCCCGACTATTACCGGCTCAGCCCCGACGAGGAGCGCGTGAACGTGCCCGGCTCGGTGAACGATTTCAATTGGACGTATCGACTCCCAGAAACCATAGAGCAGCTTGAACGGAACGACTCATTAGTCGCGGCGATGCGAGAAGTCCTCAAGGATCGCCGCGAACGGGCGACAAAAAAAAGGAACTAAAAAAATGAAGGACCAAAAAGGGCCTCGAATCATCCCCGCCGGTACGACTCGGTGCGATGACCGGCAATACATGGAATTCCATATCAAAGCGGAAATTCGGGCAAACTGCGCGTTTGACGAAACGCTTTTCGCCTCGAGCGGCAACGTGATATTCGCCAATTTCGCCGCGGTACAGCGATTCGTTGAATCCTATAATAGGACGATTGAGGGGACCGGTCACGACGAATGGTATCTTAAGGCCGGCCAAGTCAACGCGATGGGCCTGATAGACGAGATTTTTCACTTCGTCTGCCGCCTGTATCGACGTTCCGTTAGCGACACTTTTTTCACGGGGATGGCCGACGCGATCGAGCGGAAAATCGGCCGGGATGGCTTTGAGCGGCTTCTCGCGGAATTCACCGCGGAATTTCCCCCGGTAGCCGTATATCGCAAGGAAATCTCGGCGCGGGACTGGCTGGAGGGGGGCGACCAGGACGGAATCCCCAATCGAATCCTGGCGCTCGAGGAGCTGATGCTCATCAAACTCGCGAACGAGAACCCCGCATTCGAGCCGTTTCAACGACTTTTCGGCGACAAACGGTTGGCGAAAAATCCCGATTGGGCAAAAGCCTGGAACGCGATCCGCTCGTGGTCGGTTAAGAAACCCACGTTTGGGCCCGAAGGATACGACCTCGTGTCCATGCTCAAGGCGCCGGTCGAGTATTCGCCGTATGACCTTAAGGGCCAGCTCGATTACATCAGGACGCATTGGCAATCGCTACTCGGAGAGTGGCTCGCGAGGCTCCTCTCGGGACGGGACTTAATAGCAGAAGAGGAAAAGGCCCAATGGGCAGGGGGCGTCGGCGGCGGAAATCCCCCGATGGAAGCCTACGAATTCGGCGACATCAGCAAGGAATACGAACGTTTCAGCCCCGACCAAGAATGGATGCCGACCGTCGTGCTCATGGCGAAAAGCGCCCTCGTGTGGCTCAGTCAGCTCTCACAAAAATACGGGCGCTCGATATCCCGACTCGACGAAATTCCCGACGAGGAGTTGGACTTCCTCGCCGACGCGGGTTTCACCGGACTGTGGCTCATCGGCATTTGGGAACGGTCGCCCGCGAGCGCCCGAATCAAACAGATTTGCGGAAACCCCGAGGCCGCCGCGAGCGCGTACAGCCTTGACGACTACGACATCGCGCGGGAACTCGGCGGGTGGGACGCGCTCAATAATTTGCGGACGAGGGCGTGGAAACGCGGGCTGAGGCTCGCGAGCGACATGGTCCCCAACCACACGGGAATGGACGCGAAGTGGGTCGTGGAAAAACCGGATCTCTTCATGCAAACGAGGGAATGCCCATTCCCCGGATACGACTTTAACGGCGAAAATCTCTCGCGAGACGGTCGCGTCAGCGTATACCTCGACAACCATTATTACTCGAAGACCGACTGCGCCGTCGTCTTCAAGCGCGTCGACAACGCGAGCGGGGACACCCGCTATATTTATCACGGAAACGACGGCACCGGGATGCCGTGGAACGACACGGCGCAAATCGACTTTCTCAATCCGGCCGCGCG
Source organism: Spirochaetales bacterium (assembly GCA_003246335.1). Classification (GTDB taxonomy): domain Bacteria; phylum Spirochaetota; class Spirochaetia; order Treponematales; family Treponemataceae; genus Teretinema. Next base: position 19,846 of record QKAR01000152.1, read on the forward strand.
GGAAGAGGTCATTCAGAAAATCCTACACGTCGCGCGCAATTTCCCGATCATCAGGTTCGACGCGGCCATGGTGCTCGCGAAAAAACACATCCAACGGCTGTGGTATCCCGAGCCGGGAAAGGGCGGGGACATCGCGAGCCGGTCGCGATTCGCGATAGGCCGAGACGAATTCGAGCGACGCATACCCGAGGAATTTTGGCGCGAGGTCGTCGACAGATGCGCGAAGGAGATTCCCGACACGCTGTTGCTCGCGGAGGCGTTCTGGATGATGGAAGGATACTTCGTGAGAACGCTCGGCATGCACCGCGTCTACAACTCAGCGTTCATGAACATGCTCAAGAGGGAAGATAACGAAAAATACCGCACGACCATCAAGAACACGATCGAGTTCGACCCGGAGATCCTCAAGCGATACGTCAATTTCATGAATAACCCCGACGAGGAAACGGCCGTCGCGCAATTCGGCAAAGGCGATAAATATTTCGGCGTCTGCACGATGATGGTCGCAATGCCGGGCCTTCCCATGTTCGGCCACGGGCAGATTGAGGGCTTCGAGGAAAAATACGGAATGGAGTATCGCCGCGCCTATCGCGACGAAAAGAGCGACGACTGGCTCGTCGAGCGGCACCGCCGGGAAATTTTCCCGCTCATGAAAAAACGCTGGCTTTTTTCGGGCGTCGACCGATTTCGACTCTACGACTTTTACGAAAACGGGAACGTCAACGAGAACGTGTTCGCGTGGTCGAACCGCGTCGGCTCGGAAAAGGCGCTCATTTTCTTCAACAACAAATACGACCGAGCGGTGGGATGGATCAAGGATTCGGCCGCATTCCTCGAAAAGCGCGCCGACGGCAGCAAAGCGCTTACGCGCGCATCGGTCGCCGAAGGCTTGGGGATCATGCCGAGGGACGGCCGCTACTGCGTGATGCAGGAACAGCGCTCGGGGCTCTGGTACCTGCGAACGACGCGGGAGATCGCCGAGCAGGGACTCTACGCGCAACTCGACGGGTTTCAGACGCAAGTTTTCGTCGGCATCCACGAGGTCGACGACGACGAGCGGGGCCAGTATCGCGCGCTGTACGAGTCTCTCGGGGGCAACGGAGTCGAGGACGTCGCGATGGCCATCAAGAATATTTTTCTGAAGGACCTCTATCGAGACCTCGCCGATCTCGCATCCCCCGACTTTTTCCGAACCATACGGGAAATTCGCGACGGGAAAGACCGGGCGGGAGTGAAGGAATTCCTGGCGGAAATCACGCCGAAAGCCAAGCGGTTCTACGCTACCGCGAAACGATTTATCGATGGGGAACAAAAGCCGGCGAAGGTACCAGCGCCAGCGAATAAGAAAAAAGAAACCATCGCGGAAAACGACGGGGTCGAACTCGCCGTGGCGCGGTTGGTCACCGGGATCAGAAGGTTGCTGGAACTCCCCGATTGCGCGAATGTCGCCGCAGTCGCGTTATCGCCGGAATCCCGAAAGCTCGCAGAAAGGGCGGAAGCTGGCTTACGCGCCGAAGGGCGCGCCGATGAGGCCATCGCAAGCGCTCTCGTGATTTTCTCCATCCGTTCGATCGTCGGACCGGCGCACGACGGACCCGCTTTGCGCAAACGCGTCGAGGACTGGAGTCTCGACAGAAAAATGGCGGAACTGCTTACCCGAGTGGGAATGGACGCGAGAAAGGCGAGGGATGCGATGGCGGCGTATTGCGAACTATTCGTTATCGCGGGTGCGGGTGAAATACCGAGCAAAAAACGGGAAGGCCTTATCGTCGCAGCCTTGATGGAAAACGATGGATCGAAGCTCCGCCTCGGCGTGCACACGTGGGATAACGCGCGATGGTTCAATAAAGAGGCAGCGGAAACGATGCTTGAACGATCGATCGCCCTATCGGCCTTCGGATGCTCGGCGAAGGGAACTTCGAAAGGAAAAACCCCGAAAGCCGAGGGCGATGGATGGGACGAGCTTCTCGCCGACCTTGCGGCTATGCGAAAAAACCTCATGAAGGCGATAGCGGATTCGGGATACCGGGTTGATCGACTGCTTGAGCGATACGAGCCCGCGCAAAGAAAAGAAAGCAAGGTTCCGGTCATTAAGGAAGACGGAGCCGAAAAGAAAGAGACCAGAGAGAAATCGGCGATGGCAAACGAGAAGCCCCCCGCTCGGCGGGCGAAAAAGAGAGACTGACCGCTCGACGAAAAAAAACGCGGCCGTCGCAGGCCGCGCGATTTTTCCTCGAAGCACGCGTCAGCTTTTCTGCGCGTTCGCCTCGGCGTATTTTTTGAATTCCTCGACCGACATTTTATCGGAATACATTGGGTAGAGGGCTTCCACGAGTTCCTCTAGCGTTTCGAATTTAGCGCCATCAAGCTTATAAGCCATACGTCATATCCTTTTGAGCGATTAGCGAATTCAGTATATGCGGTTTCCCACGCGGGCGCAACGAAAAACCGCGCGGGACCGGGAATCAATCGATCTCCGCGAGCATGCGCTCAAGGGCCGCGCGGTCCAGAGGGATTTTTTTTACGCCTTGAATGGGTACGCCAAGGCTCAAGATCGTCTCGGGAATCGGGACCGACGCGCCGCAATACTCGCGCAGTCGCTCTGCCTCGAACGCGGGATGATCCTTCGAGACTATAACGACCGAACCCTCGTCGGAAAAGGCCCGGTCCCGCATGGCGTCCAAGGCGCCGTAAGCCGCGGCGGCGGCCGAATCGATAACGACGCCCGTTTCCTTCCAAACGGAACGCACGATGCCGGGAATGTTTCCCCTCGGAACGGCCGAGGGAAACACGAGGCCGGTCAACATGAGGGGATTTACTGAAAACACCTGCTCAAGCCGCTCGATGTTCGACGGGCTCGCCGGGTCCGCAGCCCCGCGGTCGGGAAGTGGAATATGGGAATCGGCGCAAAGGCAGCGACCAGAAACGTCGCAGGAAAGGGCCGGCGTCGCGTCGGTGATGAAACCGTTGACGGGAAGCGAGAATTTCCAGGCGTACAGGCCGGCGACGAGATTGCCGAAATTCCCCGACGGGACCGCGTAAAAAATATCGCCTTGAACTTTTTTCCGGAGCCGCGTAAAGGCGTACATGTAGAAAAAAACCTGCGGCAGTAACCGCCCGATATTCATGGTGTTCGCGAGCGTGAGGCCGTATTTTTCCACGAGGTCTCGGCGACCGTATATTTCGCGAACGAGGGCCTGCGCGTCGGAAAGGGAACCATCGACCTCGACCGGAAAAATGTTCCCGCCGTTTGTCGCGAGCAGGGATGGCTCAATGCCGGTTGCAGTTCCTCGCGCATAGACGAGAATCATCTTGAGCCGGGACTTTCCGGAGAACGCCGTCGCCATGCTCTTGCCGGTCATCGCGCTCGTCGCGGCCATGACGACGGCGGTGCGATCTTCCATGGTCAGGATATGGTCGAGCGCGGACGCGAGCCACAGCAAGCCAAAATCCTTGTGGCATCCCGTGGGCCCATGAAAAAGCTCCAGGGAAAAAAGTTTCTCGCCCAACTGCCTCAGTTCCGGCGAAAAGCCGGCGAAGGCCTTACCGGCGATTCGCTCGGAAACGACGGGGCTGAATTCATCCTTCAGCAACGCGGAAGTCAGGGTGCCGGCTATCGAGGAAAACGACGAGGATTCGTCCATGTATAAAATCCACGGGCGCAAATTCTCCTCGCTGGCGGGAACGTATAGGCCTCCGTCGTCCGGAATGCAGTCAAGTACCGCGTTTTTAAAACTAACCGCCTTTGAAAAGTTGCGGGTACTGACCAATTTCATTGAAGCCTCCACGCTATGGAAAGAAAAAATCTCATTTTATTATACAGTATTATACCGGAAATACGTCAAAAACTCATGAATAAGGGGACGAGGAACGGGACGAGAAAGCTCAACGCGACGCCGTGCATCACCGACAGGGGGACAACCGTTGGTCCCCACGTATCCTCGATCACCGGGAGCGTCACGTCCATGCTCGTCGCGCCGGCGAGGCCCACGCCGCTTTCGCACCTTCCGCTTATCGAGAGGACGGGCACGAAGAGAAACGAGAGCGTTTCCCGAAAAAGGTTCGCGAGGAACGAGGCGGTTCCCAACAGCGGATCGCCCAGATTCGAAATGAGCACGCCCGAAAGGCTGTACCAGCCGAAGCCGGCCCCGAGGGCAAGGGCCTTACCCGGCGTCATCCCGTCGAAAGCGAGCGCGCCAAGGGAACCGACGAGGGTTCCGACGATCGAAACCGCGGGAACGAGCAAAAACAACGGATCTCTAATGAGCGTCGCTACGCTGGTTTCGGAACTCGCCATCTGCATCCCAATGATGAAAAGCAAAAAATAAAGGAACCAAGTCGCGATAGTGCCGTCCCGAAGCGCGGAAATAACCGGCAACGCGAAGCCGACGAGGGATCCGGCGACCACGAGCGCGAGCAACAGGCCAGGCTTTCGCAAATCGAGCAGCAAAAGAGCGACGCGGCGAGAGACGCTAAACGAGGGAGTTTGTCGTCGGGCCGCCGGGGCGCGACCGAGCCGTCGATACGCGGGCGTAAGCAAAAAATGGAGAATGACGGTCGCGGCGCAGCAGCAAACCGTCGAGGTCACGGCGAGGGCTCCCACGAGGGGGAGATTCGCGAGCACGTCACGGCTTTGTCCCAAGCGCAATCCCATGGAAAAAAGCAAAAGATACAGCGCGAGCGAAAACACGCGCTCGGCGACGCGACCGAATCGGAGGACGCGCAATTTGGCGACGGCGAATCCGGCGGAAAGAAACACCACCAACAGCAATAGGGAGAACAGCGTTGTCATTTTTTAACCTTATATTTCTCGACGAATCCCGAGGGGCGGTAGGTCATTTTCGCCTGTCGCATTCCCTCATCGCCCAAATCCTGCTCACGATTGATAAATTCAACGGTCTCGGGCAACGACTGGGCGAAGGCGTAATTAATGTATTGATAGGCGCCGCGATAGTCTACCCTCGCCTTCTCGAAATGAACGGCCACGATTCGGCCGTCCGCGACCGTTTCAGCGAGGGTCCAAGCGACGGGAACGGTATCAACGTAAAGGACGAGCCCGGTCATCGCGAATTGGTCCAGAAGGTCTAAAGCCTCTTTCGCCGCCGCATAGTCGGTCTCGAAGGAAGGGTCCTCGTGATCGTTCCAAAATTCGAGAACGGCGCGCGCGTCATCCCGAGAGGAAAGGTCAAGGGGCTTGAGACTCACGTTCGCGTACGTCGCCTCGAACGCGTTCACGTGATTTTTCTTTTTGTGGAATTGCTTTCCGGAAAGAGTCGCGAGATCGGATCGTCGATACAAATAGTCGAAATTATCGCGATCAGGCTCGACGACGTAGCCAGCCGCCTCGATTGACTCCCGGTTTTTTTCCAAAAAGGCGGGCGAAATGAGTTTCCACTCGCTAAACGACTCGAAAAGAGACCGAATGGTTTCAATGCCGGTCGAGCAGCAGGGAGTGATGAAAAATCGCTCGCCCGCGCGGATGCCCGACACGATCAAAACGCCATCGCGTTTCGTCACGTGATAGTCGTACTGTTTCCGAAACAGGAAAAGGCCCGCAAAGCTGAATTCCGAGACGCCGTCTGGCAGCTTAATCAAATGTGGGGATATTTCCCGTGCCATGGCGAGCGTTATCGGGGCGTATTCCGGGAATGAGGGGATTAAATCCATCTCACTAAGGTATCGATTTCCGCAACGATCGGCAAGTTGACGGCCGAATACAAATCGCGTACTCTGTCTTCCATGAACGATCCCCAGACGACCGAACGGCTCCTGAGCCGTTTCGTCCGCTACGCGTCGATGGACTCCCAAAGCGACTTATCGCGGGCCGACGCGGGCATTTTCCCCTCGACCGAATCGCAAAAAACAATGGCCAGCGCCCTGAAAGCGGACCTTATCGCGTTGGGACTCGCCGACGTCGCGCTTGACGCGAACTACTACCTTACCGCGCGAATACCCGCTTCGCCGGGGCTCGAGGGGAAACCCTCGTTCGGCCTGAGCGCGCATTATGATACCGCCGGGGACGCTCCGGCGTCCGGCGTAAAACCCGTAATACATCGCAATTGGGACGGCAAGCCTATTTCTCTCCAAGAGGGATTCTCCCTCGATCCCCGCAACGACGAGGCGCTCGCGGCCTGCGTCGGGCAAACGCTCGTCACATCGGACGGAACGACACTGCTTGGAGCCGACGACAAAGCCGGCGTCGCGGCGATTATCACTTTAGCGGAGTTGCTGCTTATGAGCCCGGAAATCAAGCATGGGCCGATCGAGCTGATGTTCAGTCCCGACGAGGAAACCGGGCACGGCATGGACAGGGCGCCGATCGAGCGTCTTCGATCAAAGGCGTTTTATACGATAGACGGGGGCCGCGAGGGAGAGCTCGAAATCGAGTGCTTTAACGCGTGGAAAGTCGAGCTGACCTTTACCGGGGTGTCCGCCCATCTCGGCGCGGCGCGGGGAAAAATGGTAAACGCCGTTTTAATGGCGGCAGCTTTCATATCGTCGCTTCCGTCCCAAGAAAGCCCCGAGGCGACTGACGGATACTATGGATACTTTTGCCCGCTGGAAATGCACGGGGAAGCCGAAAAGGCGTCGGTCTTGGTTTTTATCCGAGATTTCGACGAGGCGAATATGCTGCGCCGATTGGAAAGGATCGATACCCTCGCGAAAGCGACGGAAGCTCGATATCCCGGAGGCTCGGTTTCCGTCAAGAAAACTCGGCAGTACGGAAATATGCGGCAAAAACTCGACGAACGACCGGAAGTCGTCAACCTGCTTAAGCAAGCGTACGAGATACACGGAATCGAACCCATCATGAATCCGATACGCGGCGGGACGGACGGAGCTCGTCTTACCGAATTAGGCATACCGACGCCGAACGTATTCACCGGAGCGAGAAACCTCCATTCGCGGACGGAATGGGTCTCGATCGATCAAACGGCGAAAGCCGTCGGCGTGCTCGTGGAACTTGCGAAACTTTGGGGAGCGTATAGCGATGTATGAATATCACGTGGAGGGAGGATTCCCGATCAAGGGGACGATCCGCGCCAGCGGCAATAAGAACGCCGCCCTGCCGTGCATAGCGGCGGCCCTGCTGACGGACGAACCCGTCGTTATCCGAAACCTTCCCGACATCGAGGACACGCAAGTCATGCTGGAGATTCTCGCGGCGTTGGGCGGAACCGTCGAAAAACTGGGTACGAACGAATACCGGTTGCGCGCCGAGACGGTTTCCCGCCGGGATATCCCCCTGGAACTTTCGAAAAAAATCCGCGCGTCGATCCTTTTCGCGGGGCCCCTTCTCGCCCGCTGCGGACAGGCGATCTTGCCGCCGCCCGGAGGAGACGTCATCGGCCGCCGCCGGCTCGACACGCACTTTCTCGCGCTCACCGAGCTCGGGGCCCGAGTCGATATCGACGGACAGTTCACCTTCACCGCGAATAAGCTCATCGGCAGGGATATCTTCCTCGACGAGGCCTCGGTCACCGCCACTGAAAACGCGGTTATGGCGGCCGTGCTCGCGGAAGGAACGACGGTCCTGACGAACGCCGCGAGTGAACCGCACGTCGTCGATTTATGCGAAATGCTCAATTCCATGGGCGCGCGCGTGTCCGGTATCGGCTCAAACATCCTGACGATCGAGGGAGTAAGCAAGTTAGGCGGGACCGATTTTCGCCTGGGGCCGGACTTCATGGAGATAGGTTCCTTTATCGGCCTTGCAGCCGTCACGCACGGCTCCCTAACCATAACCGACGTACGACCGAAAGATATGCGGCCGATTCGTCTCGCGTTCGGAAAACTCGGCATTCGCTGGGATATCGACGGAACGACCCTCAGCGTGAGCGCTCAGCAAGACCTCAAGGTCAACAGCGATCTCGGCGGCATGATCCCAAAAATCGACGACGCGCCCTGGCCGGGATTTCCCCCGGACCTCACGAGCATAATGACCGTCGTCGCGACCCAAGTCGAGGGGACCGTCCTCATTCACGAGAAAATGTTCGAGTCGCGCATGTTCTTCGTCGATAAGCTGATTGGGATGGGCGCGAGAATCACGCTGTGCGACCCGCACCGCGCGGTCGTCTCCGGCCCAAGTACCCTGCACGGATCGGAATTGGTGTCGCCTGACGTACGCGCGGGCATGGCCATGGTCATAGCCGCGCTCTGCGCCCGAGGAGAAAGCGTGATAAAAAACGTCTACCAGATCGAGCGCGGCTACGAGAATTTAACGCAGCGGCTTGTTTCTCTCGGGGCTCACATCCACCGCGTTTCCGCCTGCTGACAGAAGACGGGAAACTAGTCGGATCGCTGAGAAAAGAAAAACACCGAAACGCCGGCGAACCACGCCGTTAAGGCCGCGAGAACCGGCAAAATGGGATTATACGGAACGAACCGAACGATCGCGACGATGCCTATTCTCGTGACGTAGCGCGCGAGGTCCATGAAAAACACGGCAAAGACCGGGAACAGCGGAAGAGAAAGCGCCCACCAGGCCTTGAAGAGAGTTTTCGAGCTCAGGCGGAAACGCCATCCCAGCACGAGGGCGTAGACGGAAACGATTAGGACGATAAAAGGATCCGCCAGGCGATTGATAATTTCGCAGCGAACTTCCGCCACCGAAAAGCCGTAATTCGCCGCGAGAGGCTCAAGCCGGAATAGCTCGAAGAGCGATATCCCGGAAACGCCGCCTGAAGCGTCCGACGCGAGCGAAAAGTCCCCATAGGGCATATCGAGAACCAGCACGTTTTGGGATTCCTCCGGTAAGGAGCCAGCAAGCACCGTCGGGAGCGTCTCGACGCCCGGACGGCCGCGATCGACCGCGTGAAGCAATATCTCGGGAACGAGCTTGCCCTCGGGACTCTTGAACGGGAACATTTTCGCGTACGGGACCGACACATGAAAGCGCACGACTCCGTCCCACCCGAGGCTGACGCACTCAAAATCGCGCAGGTAGGCCAGATCCTTTCCCGTCGAGCGCGACCAGGTCACGCCCCGAGCGAACAGAGCCATCGAAGAACCGTCCGCGCGCCGAACGACGAAAAAAACGTCCCGTGACGTCTCAAAACGCTTCATGTTTCCCGTTTCATCCATGAAAAAAAACGCGTCGAGCAAACCTTGCCGCGAAACGTCTAAAAAGCGGGATACGTCGGGGTCTGCCTTGCCGTCGGCGTCGGATAGTTCCTTTTCGCGCAAGCCGAGGAAGACGTAGTACGCCGAGAGATAATCTCCCCGCTGTATCGCGTCGTACCCCTTTTTCTTCGTCGCGAAGAGTTCCCGATCGGGCGCGCTTTCCTCCTCGGCGAGGCCCTCGCTCAGGCTATTCCACGCGGCGGACGCCACGCGCAACGCGACGTCGCGATTAGGGTCCGTATCACGGGCCAACCGATAGGCGAGCATGGCGTAATAATGAGCGGAGTAATAATCAAGGCGAGCGTTAGCTTCCTGCGCAAGATCCAGCGCGGAAAGAACGGTCAAGTTCGCGGCTCCCGGCGGAAGCGACTCAAGGCCCGACGATGGAGCCTCCATAGACGAGCCTCCGGAGGCGGAAGCCCGAAGATATCGGCATTGTTCGCGAAGTTCCGTCGCTTCGGCGCTTTCCGGCCATATCTGGCACGCCACCGAAGATTGAAATTCCGCCGTCGCGTAATCGCCGGTTTTCATCGACTGACGGGCGACTTCGAGATAATCGCGATAGTCCTTCGTGCGCGCGACAAACTCCGCTTGGCGAGACGATAGCACGGGACCGACGCCCTCGGAGAGAATGACATAGACCGTAATCCCGACGAAGCAAATGGCGAAAGCGCCTTTCAGGGACGCCAGCAAAAAGGGAGACCACCGTTCAACCGGGGAATCGGCGGATTTTCCGAAAGAAATGGCATACCCGATGAGAACGCCGCTGATTAGCAACGCGGGAAACCAATCGATAAAGCGCAAGACCGAGGCCCGAAGGCGCCAGCCGATTACGAACGAAGGCAAAAGATCGTCGGGAAGCGCCTGCGCAAAAGCCATCGCGCCGCAGGTGACGGCGCCGCCCACGAGGAATACGAGCAAAATAAGGGTGGCCTTTCGCGCATCAGGCATGAAACGCCCCCCGCGAGGAACGACGGACAAGTCGAATGACCGCTACGCACGAGCCAATCACAATCGCGACGGCCGCGATAAGCGCGAGTTCAGCCGCCGGAACGAACGCGGCAGGAAGTACCGCAGGGCGAATTTTCATGACGAATTGATAAACCGAGCCGGAAACCAGGTAGGGATAAACATAGATCAACAGGCGAAGGCTCGTAAACACGAATAACACGTTCAACAAGCGCCAACTGGAGGCATAGCATAAGAACCACAATGCAAGTATGACGAGATAGAAAGAACCCGTAAACGCGAGGAAGACGCGCCAATCCTGAACGAACGAGGCGCGAAACGCCTCCAGCAGCCGGGTAAAATCAAAAAAAATATGCGTTACAAACGGCGGGGGAGAAAGATAGCGCGCGTAAAGGCTATCGCCTGAAATAACGATCGGTACGGCAAGCGAGTCGGCTAAAAGCGTCCCGCTCACGCGGTCATATCGCGCGTTTGGGTAGGCAAACAGCGCCGTTCCATCATTAGCCACTTGAGTCGCGACGATCATTCGCGCTTGCCGATCCCGGGGAGCCAAATCTATCCAGGATCCACCCGCGTATGGCTGAATCGCTCCTTCGAGTAAGTTATTCCCCGACCGGGAATCAATAGCGGTTATCGCGGACGCGAAATGGCTTTCGAAGAAGGCGAGAAGCTCAAAAGATTTTGGAAGGACAAAGACCACCGACGCCGCGGCAATAAGGCCAATTAGCGGAATGGAGATATAGACAATCGCGGCATGGCGCATCAAATAAAAAAAAGTTGCCAGAAAAGCGATAACGAAACCTACGGGAACTAAAAAAATCGCGCGATAACCGAGAATCTCGAGAAAATATAGACGATTCCCCGCTAAAAGAATTTCAAACATACGCGATGACCCAATCACCGAAAAAAAAGCGATTGCGACTATCCAGACCACCGTATTCGCGAAGAATACGAGCGGGATCATCAACGTGTTTTTCATATTGGCTCAAGATTATCATGCTGTTGGAGCGTTTACAAGAACTTTCCCTTGCGCTGTATAGAATTCAAGAATAACTCAACATGTTTTCCACAAGTTATGCATTACAAAAATAACGCTAAATCGATATATCGTTATCGTATAAGTATTTCTTAATACACGCAAATTCGTATACTTTTGTTTACAGTTTTAACAAACACTTATAATACAAAGACTTAATTGGGAATCATTCATTCCACTAACTTTAAGCATCGCTTTTGATTTTCGCCGTGCGCGCGCGCGACAAGATTCCCCGAAGATATCCGGAACTTTTCCACGAGTTTTCCACAGAACGTAGACACGCATATACACGTCAAGAAAATCAAAGGATTTAAATAAAAAAAAGAGGCCCAAAGGCCTCTCTTTCAGAGAACAAAACAGATTTATCCTAAAAAGACTTGCCCGTTATTATCGATAGCTAGAATGGTTTTGCACTCGGAACAGCGGAAACGGCCGGCTTTCGTCGCCTTCAATTTCTTTGAACAAATAGGACAGGAGAATATTTTGGGGAACACTTCGGACTTAATCTCAACGCCGCTTGATTTGAAGAAATCGATAGAATCCGCGAGGGAATCCTTGATATTGAAAAATTGCGAAAAACCGAGCAACTGGAACACTTCGTAGACTTTCGGCTGAATCTCAAGAAGAACGACATCTCCACCCTTGGGTTTTACGGTTTTTAGGAAAGCGGTAAAAGAGCCAATACCCGTTGATGAAACATAGTTGAGCGCCCCGCAATTGAAAATGAGTCGAATAAAACCAGCTTCAACGACTTTGGAGACTCTTTTCTGGAAAAAACTAGAGTTATAGGTATCAATATATCCATTTAGGAACAATTCAATACATCCGTCAATTTCCTCGATTTTCTCTAGACGGATTTTGAGACTGTCATCTTTTTCCTCGTCAAACCCCGGAATAATACTGTTATTATTCATACCACTCCTACCGTCCAGATTATCGGCTCTTTCTATAATAACATTACTATAAACACATTAAAATAAATTGTCAAATGAAGGATGGTTCCCAGCCTTTATCGGCTGCGACGATTGCACCGTTGAACGTGTCGTTTTTGAGCAAAAACAACGCTAATTCCGCGATTTGCTCGGCAGGAATGAGTTTTCCGTCGGGATTTTTCGCCTTTAGCGCGTTTCGATCGGTTAAATTCAAATATTCGGTGTCAACAAAGCCCGGACAGATGAGATTTGCCGTTACGCCGCAACCGGCATATTCCAAAGCGACGGACTTCACTAACGAGGCAAGTCCGGTTTTTGCCGAGGCATAAGCCGCATTCGTGCGAAACCCACGGACGGCATCCGTCCTCGTTCCCCCAAACAGGAGTATCCTTCCCCAGGAAGACGCGATCATATGCGGCAAGGCCGACGAAACGAGCGATCCGGGAAAGGCCAAGTTCGCCGAGACGATGTTTTGCCATTCGTCGAACGACATATCGGCGAGACCCCGTTGCAAAAAAGGCCCGCGAGCGACGCAGAGAATATCCGCGGAACGAACGACCTCGAAGACGCGTTCTCGTTCTTGCGGGTCGTCGAGATCGGCGCAAAGCGTTTCCATATCGGGCAGTGATCTCCGGCCGATCGCCACGACCGATGCGCCCGCGAGCGCGAGCGCGACGCCGATCGCGCGGCCTATGCCGCCGGTACCGCCGACGACGTACGCTTTCTTCCCCGAAAAAACTCCACTCATGAGGAAAAGCATAACCGATCAATATTGACAGAACAAGTTCTTTTCCGGAGAATTCCGGCCGTGAACCCTTTACCATGCATCATAGTCCTTTGCCGCCCCGGGGAGAGCCGAAACATCGGTTCCACGTGCAGGGCGATGAAAAACATGTCGTGCGCCGAGCTTCGGATCGTCGGAAACAAAGCCGACTACTCTGACGAGCAAGTCAGAACCCTCGCCGTTCACGCCGCCGATATTTGGGAATCGGCGAAATTTTACGAACCGACCGCGGAGGGACTCCGAGAATCGCTGAGAGACAGCGTGCTTTCGGCGGGAACCACGAGACGGATGGGATATAAGCGCAAGTCGTGGGGCATGACGCCCGAACAATTCACCGAAAGGGTGCGGGGCATTGGCGACGGCTCCGTCGCCATCGTTTTCGGGAACGAGCGGACGGGCCTTACCGACGAAGAGCTCGAGTGCTGTTCGGTCGCGATCAACATTCCCTCGAACGATGACTTCCCGTCGCTCAACCTTTCGCATGCCGTTCAAATCATGACGTACGCGCTGTTTCGCGCATTTGACGGCCACAAACGGGGATACGACGCCGTGACGAAGGACCGACTCGCGCAAACCATCGCGTCGATAAGCGAGTCGATCGATCACGTGGGCTTGTTTCAACTCGGGGGGAAGCGGGACAACGAGCTGTTCCTGGAGGCGATTTTCGCCCGCGCGGGCCTATCCGAAAGCGAGGCGCGCCGGGTGGAAAAGCTCTTCAGAAAGCTCGCGTGGGTCAGAACGGGATCGAGTCAGGTTGAATGAAGACGGCTTCGCTTGCGAGCGCTGCGCGGGAAAGGCAATGATAGAGCTCTCTCACGTTTCCGGGCCACGTATGGTGAAAGAGCTTGTCGAGAGCCCCTTCGCTTAATTTCTTGCCGTATCGGGGAAGAAAAGACGCCGCGAGGGAGGGAATATCCTCGGGCCGATCCCGCAGTGACGGCAGCGCGATTCGCAAAACGTCGATACGATACAGTAAATCGCGCCGAAAAAACCCTTCCTCGACCCGCGAGTCGAGCGAGCGATTCGTCGCGCATACGAGGCGAAACTCCGACGCCGTCGCCTTCGTCGAGCCAAGGCGAGTCACGGTTCCGTCCTCAATCACCCGAAGGAGCTTTGGTTGCAGGGAAGGGTCTAAGTCGCCGATTTCGTCCAGGAAAAGGGTTCCGTTGTTCGCGTACGCGACGAGGCCGACGCAATCGCGCGCGTCGGTATAGCAACCCCGCTCGGTCCCGAACAGCGCGCTTTCGGCGAGCGTTACGGGCAGGCAACTCACGTTGATCGGAACGAACGGGCCGGGAAGAGCGGAGAGTCGGTGAATTAACCGCGAAGCGACGTCCTTACCCGTGCCCGTCTCGCCCGTAATGAGAACGGGCTCGCGCAACCGAGCGTATCGCCGAATTAGGCTTCTCGCCTCGGCCATGGGGCGACTTGAACCGAGGAGCTCAAGCTCGACGCAGTCCGCGGCTTCCGCGGCCGCATACCCGAGGGGGCGGGGTTCCGCCGCGGATTCGCGGTCGGGAGAGAGAGCTGCGGCGCAAGGGGACGAATCGGGCCGGCATTGGGCCGAAAAAATTCGCTCCACCGAGTCGATGAGAACAGGGGCTGAATAGGGCATCAAAAAATACCCCGCGGCGCCGAGGGAGCACGTTTCTTTATGGAAGCAAAACGCCCCTTCCCGAGACAGGATAAAAACGGGCCGAGCGCCCGCCGCCGCTACGACGAGAGGAAGCAAATCGAGGGCGGAGGCTCCGGTCAGCGCGATATCGAAAAAAACGAAATCGATTTCTGAATTTTTGAGGATTGCGGGCGCGTCGTTGGGGTCGGAAAGGCCCTCAACGGTCCAGGACGAGCGCGTCCGATAAAACAACTCGCGGACGTCTTCGCGGCGAGAAGTGACGAAAAGGACTTTTTTCAACGCAAAATCCCTTTGTTTCTCGCCTCGGCGCGCGTCGCGCTAGGAAGAGGTCCGAAACAGCCGGTAGTACACCAGCAAAAGCTTATACCATATATATTGGAAAATTCTGAAAATTCTTAACGGATTTTTAACAATTAGGGGAAAATATTCGAGGCCTCGCTCAAAAGTCTCCTCCGAGACGCGCCGTTTTCGCTCGGAGAAAATATCGATGACGTCCGAATTCCAAATATAGATGCCCCCGTGCAATTTCGACCAGTTCCGTCCTATCCATTTTTGCCCGCCGGGAACGCCGTCGCCGACGAGCACGAGCGAGGGATTCGCCTTCGTGATCGCCGTCAGGATATTTCGCTCCATGCTCTTATGGTAATAGCCCGCGAATCTCCCGACGAGACTTAAGTGGGGAAACGTGCTGCGAACGTTTCGCTCGGCCTGCAACAGGCTTCGGTGTTGGGCTCCCAGCAAATAGAGCGATTTATAGTAGCGCTCCAAGATCGACAGCGTTCCGATGATGAGCGAAAAAGGCTGCCACCGCTCGGGTATTTTCTTTTTGAGGAAACGTGCCCCATGAATGAGGCTTTTCGACGTCGGGAGGACCAGCGCCGCCTTGGAAACCATATTTTTGAACTCGCTTCTATGACGGGCGCGCAATACGTCCCAGAGGGATACGAGCATAACGTGCTGCGGGCCTTCGCGCTCAAGCAAGCCAAGAACCACCGATTCAAGATCCTCGGGACGAACGATATCGAGCGGGACTTTCAAGAACTCTATTCTTTCAACTGCCAATTTCCGGACTCCAGTAGGACCGATTGAACCGCGGCTATCCCATACAGCGCGGCGGTTTCCGCCCTGAGAATATTCGTTTTAAAATGCACGCAGGCGAACCCGGCGAGGTCAAGAAGGCCGATTTCCCGGGGAGACATGCCACCCTCGGGACCGACGGCGATCGCCGTCATGCCGGTTGCCGTCTCAAGATACTCATGGAGACTTTTTCGCGCAAGGGGTGCCTCTGAAAGAGCGATCGCCACGGAAGTTCCGACCGATTCGGCTGAAACCTCCGCCCAAGCCGAGCCGACCGAGGTCGAGGGAACGGGCGGTAGAACGCGCGTGGCGATGGGCGATCCGCTTTGTTGCATCGCTTCCTTCACGATTCTTTCCCAGCGTTCGGTTTTCGCGCCGCCAAGCTCGCCGGAAGCGACGCACCGGTCCCCGATCACGGGAACGATGACGGAAACGCCCGTTTCGGTCGCTTGGCGCACGACCTGATCCATCCGCGGTCCCTTTAGCACCCACTGAAAAAGAACGATCTGGGGGAACCGAGAAGGGAGCGCGGATAGCGCCGGCATGGAATCGCCCGCCGAGAATTCGCGCGCGGCGGGGCCCGATGCATCTTTCGTGAGCAGGACGGTCTTGGAGTCGCGCTGGATTTCGGACACGAGCATCGAACCTAAAGAACCGTCCGGAAAGCGCACGTCTAAGCGACCGCCTTCGGACATACGCAAAACTTGGACTAAATACCGATAGTCCTTCCCGGATAGGGATACCGCGCCCGATTCGTCAAGGGGCGCGGAAACAACGAACTGACGCATCTGGACTAAGCGTTATGGTTGGGGTACGAGGGTCGAAGGATCAACGCCCGAGGCCGCGAGCTTTTCCGCGTCCTGTCCGGCGATCCCCGCCTTCACCGTCTCCTGCAATTCCCGCACGGTTTTCGTCGTCGTGAGCAAGGCAGGCACGTCCTCTCGCAGCAGAATATCAACGGCCGCCTTGAGCTGAACGTCGTACGCGAGGTCGTAGAGGGGGCTAATCCTCGTGCGATAATATTCCTGCGTTATTAGCCGTTTCAGCACGCGCTGTTGCACGGGATACGCTTTCGAAAGTTCCTGCGCGAACGAGTCCGCTTTCGAAAGGGCGCTCTCGCCGGCGACGGCAACCCAATCCGCGATTTTCGTCGTCGCCAAAAGCTCGGTTAATGCCTTCTCTTCCGCGTCAGACAACGCCGGAAACAACACTTCCCGATCCGGGGGAATCCCGAGCTTATCGATATTCGCATCGCTTGGCGTGTAGTACCGAGCCATCGTCATTTTCATCGCGTCGTCGTTTAACAGATCGATAACTTGCTGTACGGAGCCCTTTCCGTAACTCGTCTCGCCGACGAGATAGGCAAGTCGATCGTCCTTCAGCGCCCCGGAAAGAATTTCGGCGGCGCTCGCCGAGCCCTTATTGATGAGCACGACGATGGGAATGCTCGTATCGAAGGTCGTTTTCGCCTTGCTCGCCATGAACTGTTGGTTCTGGTACGTCAGGCGCGATCGAGTAGAGACGATTACCCCCGAGTCGATGAATTTATCAGCGACGTCGACGACGCTCGTGATTAACCCGCCCGGATCGTTCCGCAAATCGATGATGAGTTTGGAATACCCCGCTTTTTTGAAGCTATCGAGAGCTTCCTGCACGCGCTCAGGCGTCGCCGGTGTGAATTCGATAATGCGCAAATACCCGATTCCGTTATCCATCATCGTGTACTTCACCGTGGGAACCTCGATCAACGCCCGCGTAAGGGTCACGGGGAATTCGAGGTTTTTGCCGCGACGGAGGGTAATGGTCACGTTTGTCCCCACGGGTCCGCGCAACTTCGCGAGCACGTCCTCCATGGTTATGTCGGCCGTGTCCTGACCATCGATAGTGATGATAAGATCGCCTGGCTGGACGCCGGCCTTCCACCCCGGGGTGTCCTCGATGGGGGAAGCGACTTCGACCCACGCGGGTTTTTCGGGCGTAGAGTCGAGTGGCTTCGATATCGAAAGCCCCACCCCGCCGAAGGCGCCGGTCGTCGTATCCTTGAGGCTCGTCCCCAAAAGGCTTTCGGAATCGATATAGGTCGTATACGGATCCTTGAGCGAGTCGAGCATTCCCTGCATCGCGCCCTCGTAGAGCACTTTAGGGTCTACCGCGTCAACGTAATTATCCTGCACGAATTTAAAAACGTATTGGAATAGCTGTATGTACCGATCGGAATTCCTCTCGTTATCGTCCTTGCTCTGCGAAAAAACCGAGGGCGAAACAAGGGTGAACGCTAGCATGGCGACGGAAAACGCGACCGCGCCGAACCATAGTTTTTTTGGACTCATGAGCATCATTTTCGGGCGAAGCAAGACCATTTGTCAAGCAAGTTGCGGGGAGAAGGCTCTTGACCGCCGAACGGATGTTTCGTAGACTTTACCATAATGCGTTTCCGATCACTGGAATATCCAATTCTTTCATTATATGAGATTCTCAGGTCGATCAGTCTCGTCCGCGCTGGCGCGGTCGTCGGCGGTCAGCCGTTGCCGATCACCTGGTATGCCGGAATCCCCCTATTGTGCGTCATGCCCATCATCTTCGCGCTGCTGGCGGCGGACGAGGCCAAAAACGCGCCGATACTGGGCGTCGCGGCGCTTATTAAGTCGCTTGGGGTTTTGTCCCTGGCGGCGTTCGCCGCGAGCGAATTCCCGAACGCCATTCGGTTCAGCGCGGCAGGCGATTTTACGGCCATCCTTATCCTCTCGGTATCCGTGCTATTCGGCGTCGCCGACCTGGTCGTCGCGCTACTGTGCATAAAGAAGGCGCGCAAGCTATGCAAATAATTCCTGTCGCGAGCGGAAAGGGTGGCGTGGGGAAAAGCCTTTTGTCGGCTAATCTTGCCATTGCGCTGTCGCAGGCGGGAAAACGCGTCTTATTGGCGGACCTTGATTTAGGAGCCTCAAACCTTCATTTAGTGTTAGGCGTCCACGCGCCTAAGGCCGGTATCGGGACCTTCCTAACCGGTACGACACCGTTTGAGGACGCGCTCGTCCGCACGGACTACCCAAACCTGACCTTTATCCCGGGCGATTCGGAGATTCCCGGACTTACGGCGCTGAGGGCCCCGCAAAAATCATCCCTGACGAAAAAAATGCTTTCATTCGACGCCGACTACCTCATCCTCGATCTTGGGGCGGGAACGCACCTCGGCATCCTCGATTTTTTCCTGCTTTCCCCGCAGGGCATCGTCGTCACCTCGCCAACGGTAACCGCGACGCTGAACGCGTATTTATTTTTGAAGAACGCGGTTTTCCGGCTCATGTACGGCTGTTTTAAGAAAGGCTCGCCCGCATGGGAAAAACTCGAAAAACTGAAATCGGATTCCGCTTCCCTCCAGCGAATGTATATCCCGAATATTTTGCAAGAGATCGCGAAAGTGGACCCCGAAAGCGCGGCTCGATTTCGCGAGCGCATAGCGACCTTTCGTCCGCGCCTCGTCATGAACATGATCGACAATCCAAAGGACGCCGACAAGGCCCTGAAAATTCGGCGGTCCTGCAAAGAATACCTTGGCGTGGAGCTTGAGCATTTGGGGGTTATTTACCGCGATACGGTTCAGGATACCGCCCTCGCCTCCCGGCTCCCGGTAATCGTGTATAAGCCGCAGTCTATGCTCTCGCAGGCTGTTTACCGCATCGCCGACAAAGTGCTCCAATCGGAAGACGCGTCTTTCGGGGAAGCCGAGGACGTCGACGAGAGCTTTCACACCGCAGAGCTCGAGGCCACGATCGATTTCGACTCAAAAATGTCGTACGTCGAGGAGCTCGTCGGCACCGGCGCGCTTTCGATGGGCGACCTCGCCGAGACTATTAAGTCGCAACAGTACGAAATATCCACGCTCCGCAAAGAAAACGTCCTTCTTAAAACAAAAATAGCCCGCGCGATCCAGCAGGGGTATCGCCTATGAGCCTCGATTTGGAAACGTGAATAATGGGCAAAAAAACTTGGTCGATAGAGGAAAACCCAAAAAGTAAAAGATGGTTTTTCGTCATAAAAGCGGAAGCCGACGAAGAATCCTATCCGTCGATAGACGATATCAAAAACGCCGCGATCGAATTGGGCATCGACTCCTTTTCGCTTCTCTCGGACGAAGCACTCAAACAAGGCATTAACGGCGCCAAAAACGCGCCCGGAGAGGAATACACGTTCCCTATCGTCATAGAGCCGAACTTTGACGCGCGCGTCATCGTCGCGCCCGATAAAACGTCCGCGCAGCTGTATGTTCGCAAGGCGGCGGACCGCCGCGTTGCTCTCGATCTCAAACTCATTTCCGTCGTCCTCAACAACAGTAAGCTCAAGGGAATGAACGCGGAGCTAATCCGGGCAAGAATCAACGAATTCAAGGATTCGCCCGACCTTGAGCTTAAAAACTTCGTGATTGCGAGCGGGACGCCGCCGGGCCGGGGTAAGGACCGGGAGCTCGTCCCAAAGATCGAGTGGTTGGCGGAAGAGGAAAAAGACAAAATCATCGCGCGTATCGCCGAAGCGCGGGACTCCGACAAGCTTACGGAGGAAGACCGTCTTTTCCCCATCGCGGACGCCGAGCTCGCCGCAATGGTCGAGCAACATCAAATTCTCTATGAACTCACACCCGCCGAGCAGGGTACCGAGGGAGAGGACGTTTTTGGAAAGCCAATCGCGGGCCTCCCGGGCAACGATCCTTTCATACAGGCGACGCAAAACATCTCGATCGGCGCCTCCGGCTTTAAGGCCGAAGCGAGCGGCGTACTCATAGAATCGCGGGCCGGAGACGGCTTGCGCATGCGCGTAATCCCGTACGCCGACGGCAAGGCCACACCGCTCGTCGCGCAGGACGAAATGAGCGTTTCGCTCATCCTCGAAAGCGAGATCGGCGCCGGCGAGCCCCTTTCGGCGACCGCCGCGCTCGACACGATCGCGAAGCAGGGGATTCAAGGCAGCATCGATCGAGCGCTCATAGAATCGACGATCGAAACCGTCCGAACGACGAAGAAAAGCGCGGAGATCACGATTCTTTCGGGGAAAGCCGCCATTCCCCCGGGGGGATATCGGCTTTCTTGGGCGGCTGGAACGCCGCTCGCGGCGGCGGCGGCAACCCTTCAAGAAGGAGATGCTTTCCTCACGGCGGAACTCTTCCCGAAAGGCGCCGACGGAACGAACGTTTACGGAAAGCCCATCGCGGCGGAAGGTGCCCAAGGCGAAACGCTGCCCGCCCACGACGACACTATCGAGGAAGCGAAAGAAGGAAACGTAATCACTTTCGTCGCCAAGAAAGCCGGTTCGCTCAGCACCTCGGAAAACGGGCTTTCCATTTCAGACGCGCGCGAAATCGTCGGCGATATCGACGAGGCGTTCGGGGACGTGCAGTTCCCGGGCAATCTTTCCGTGAGGGGCAACGTTCATAACGGGCGTTCGGTAAAGTCGACGGGGAACCTTTCGATTGAGGGAAAAGCCCTCGCGTCGCTTCTTTCCGCGGACGAAAACGTCTCGATGAAAGGCGGTATCTCCGGCGCCGGACGCGGGACCGTTTGGGCTAAAAAAGCCGTGCATCTTTCGTTCGCTGAAAACGCCCGGCTCCTCGCGGGGGGCGACGTCATCGTCGACGATTATTGCTTCCAATGCGTCGTCAAGACGAATCGCACGCTCGTCATGGGCGGCGCCCCCGGGGTTTTGCTCGGAGGTTCCGTGCGCGCGTCGAAAGGCGTTGAGGTGAACGAGCTCGGCTCGAAAAAAACGATACGAACGAGCATTTCGTTCGGGCAAAACTATCTCATCGGGGATCAAATCGAGGTCTGCGAGCGAGAGGTTCAGAAAATTAAGGAATCGATCGAGAAAATCGACGACGCGATGAAAGTCACCTCGTCGACGTCTCCGGAAATCCACGAACTCCGCAGGAAAAAACTCGAATTGCTCAAGCGCAACGAAAAGCTGACGGTGCGCATTTTCACGCTGAAGGAGCAATTCGAGACGCATATCATCTCGCACGTGCGCGTCGAAAACACCGCGTATCCCGGCGTCGTGCTCGAATCGCACGGCCGCTATTACGAAGTGCGAGAGCCTAAACATCACGTAATATTCATATTCGATCAGGCTACCGGTCAGATCGTGTGTAACCCCATCGAACTCTAGCAGGAGAACCGCATGTTTCTTTACGTCGAATATCCCACCTGGATAAGCCCCGAGATAATCCCCGGCTTTGGATTGCTGCGCTGGTACGGACTCATGTACGTTTTCGCGTTCGCGACCGCGTACCTCGTATTCCAGCGGCAAGTAAAAAAAGGCGAGCTCGCGCGCGCCGAGGGATTGGGCCGCGCAATCACGGACGACGACGTCGTCGGTTTTTTTACCTGGGGAATTTTTGGCTTGCTGATCGGAGCGCGTATGTTCGGGACCCTCGTCTACGACACGAGCGGCATCTACTTGCAAAAGCCGTGGCTGATTTTTTGGCCCTTTTCTCAGGGCGGTCAATGGACCGGCCTCATGGGAATGTCCTACCACGGGGGGTTCGTCGGTGGACTTCTCGGCATGATACTCTGGGCCCTTCGCCATAAGCGGTCGTTTTTCGCCTGGTGCGACACGATGACCGCGTCGATTCCGCTCGGGTACACTTTCGGACGGCTGGGAAATTTCATGAACGGCGAGCTTTACGGCCGCGTCACGACGAGCCGCATCGGCATGGTGTTCCCGAACGCCGAAAGGTTTAGCCTGTCCGAGCAGTGGGTGAAGGATTTCGTCGCGCGCGTCGGCATACACGTCCCAAGCGGGGCGCTGACGGTTAACCTCCCCCGACATCCGAGCCAGCTCTACGAGGCGACGTTCGAAGGCATCGTCCTTTGGGCGATTATCTGGTTTATTTTCCGGACGAGAAAACCCTTCAACGGCTTCATTTCGGGCATATACACGATCGGTTACGGGTTTATCCGTTTCGTCATCGAGTACTTCCGCGAACCGGACGCGGACATCGGATATCGGATCGTCGCCGCGGGAACCTCTGGAAAACCCTACCTGTACGAATCGCTTTTCAGCCTATCCACGGGACAGCTCTTTTGCCTCGGAATGATCGCCGGGGGAATCGCCCTCATCGTCATCAGCGGGGCGTGGGCAAAATTCAAAACCAACAGAAACGGCGCGCGCAGTGGAAAATAACCGCATCCATTTGATGGGTCATTATAACGACCGAATCGACTCGATCAGGAACGCCCTGTATCGGCTCCTCGAATTCAACGAGGAGGATTTTTCCGAAAAAAAAGACCTCGCGAAACGCGAGGTCATGTTCGCCATTGGCGATTTGCGCAACGACGTGGAAAATCTCTAGCAAAAGAGCATTTCGGTTCGCTCTTGGAGCGAACCACGACGAGGCGGGCCTTTTGGGCCCGCCTTTTTTTAACCGCGAATGAGCTTCGCGAGATTCGCCGGGGTAAAGCCCAAATGCTCGGCGACGGCGTTCGCCGGGCCCGATTCGCCGAAACGGTCGATCGAGAACACGTCCTCGGGCGAGGACGCGAGTCCCTCCCAGCCCATGCGAATGCCGGCCTCGGCGGTCACGACGCGCACGGCGCCTTTTTTCCCGCCGACGATGGCCTCGCGGATAACCGAGGGCTGAGACTCGAAGAGTTCTTTCGACAGAACCGAAACGACCCGGACTTTTTTGTCCGTCACGAGGTCGGCGGCGGCGAGCGCGAGCGAAACCTCGGAACCGGTCGCCAAAACGGTCACGTCGGGAGAGTCCGAACCCTTGCGCGCGACGTAAGCGCCGCACTCGATGGTATGCTTCCAATCGGGATCGGCTTTCGGGAAGACGGGAAGATTCTGCCGGCTCAGCGCGAGACAGGTCGGGCCGTCGTTTCTCGCGAGCGCCATTTTCCACGCGATCGAGGTTTCTTCCGCGTCGGCGGGGCGCAGAACTCGCACGTTCGGGATCGCGCGCAGGGCCATAACCGTCTCGATGGGCTGATGGGTCGGCCCATCCTCGCCGACGTAAATGGAATCATGGGTCAGCACGTACACCGTCGGGATTTTCATCAGCGCGGAAAGGCGCAGCGCGGGGCGCAGATAGTCGGAGAACACGAGGAAAGTCGCGCAGAAGGCGCGGAAGCCGCCGTGAACCTGCAGGCCGTTGGCGATTGCCGACATGCCGAACTCGCGCACGCCGAAATGGAGATACCGGCCGGCGCGGGAGTCTGGCCCGTAGGCGGTTTCGCCTTTCAAGGCGACTGCGTTCGGTCCCTGCAAGTCGGCGGACCCGCCGACGAGGGCGGGGATTTGCTTCGCGAAGGCGTTCAGCGCGGTATTCGACGCGGTGCGCGTGGCGATGCTCTCTCCTTCCTTAAAGGCGGGAAGTTCGACTTTCGCGAGGGCGGCGGGATCGACGCCGCCGGGGGCGAACGCCTCGTCCCACTGCGCGCGTTTTTCCGGGTATTTTTTCGACCACGCGTCGAAGGTTTCCTGCCAGGATTTCTCCGCAGCGGCGAACGCGGGCTTTCGGGCGGCGAAGAATTCGTAGGCGCCGGGCGCGACCTGAAATTCCTTCGAGGGATCGAGGCCAAGGGCCTTCTTCGCCTCGGCGATTCCG
Source organism: Spirochaetales bacterium (assembly GCA_003246335.1). Classification (GTDB taxonomy): domain Bacteria; phylum Spirochaetota; class Spirochaetia; order Treponematales; family Treponemataceae; genus Teretinema. The sequence goes on from QKAR01000152.1 coordinate 43,996, forward strand.
TCAGCGCCAAGCGGTGCGCCGTGGGCCTTCGCGGTTCCGGCGACGGTTGGGGCGCCTTTTCCGATGACGGACTTCAGCATGACGAGGGTCGGCTTGCCGGCTTTTTTCGCCTCACCGACGAGCCGCTCGATTCCGTCCATGTCATACATGTCGCCGCGCAAAACGTTCCACCCATAGGATGCGTAGCGCTTCTCGACGTCCTCTGAGAACGTCATGTCGGTCGAACCGTCGATGCAAATGCGGTTTTCGTCGTAGAACACGATCAGTTTCGCCAACGCTTGGCGCCCCGCGAAACTGGAAGCCTCGGAGGAGACTCCCTCCATCAGGCAGCCCTCGCCAACGAGCGCGTAGGTATAGTGATCGACGACGGTATGCTCCGGCGTGTTGAATTTCGCCGCGAGCATCGTCTCGGCGATGGCCATGCCAACCGCGGACGAAACGCCCTGGCCGAGCGGGCCGGTGGTAAGCTCGACCCCATCGGTCCATCCATATTCGGGATGGCCGGGACAGCGCGAACCGACTTGGCGGAACGCCTTAATATCGTCGAGGGAAACGCCGTAACCGGACAAATGCAGGATTGAATACAGAAGCATCGACCCATGGCCCGCGGAAAGGACGAATCGATCGCGATCCTTCCAAGAAGGGTCCGCGGGGTTGTGACGGAGGATTTTCCCGTACAGCGCGGCGGCCAATTCGGCGGCGCCTAACGGAAGGCCGGGGTGGCCGGAGTTCGCCTTTTGAATCGCGTCCATGGATAGGCTCCGGACGGAAAGGGCGACGGCGTTTAATTCAGTGTTCATCGAGAATCTCCTTATAGGTATTTCTTTATCGCACGTATCAATTCTTGGGTATCGGGTTTATTCCGTAACAGCGAGTTGAACGCCTCGGACTGCATGAGGTAGGAAAGGCTCGAAAGCGTCTTCAAATGCGATTGGGGACGGGCGGAGAGGATCACGAAGAGGACGTATATCGGAACACCGTCCAACGCGGCGAAATCGATCGCGCGATCCAAAAAACACACGTAAATTCGCTCATCCGCGTCCGAGGCAACCAAGGGAACGCGCGGATGCGGCAGGGCGATCCCGTTGCCGATGCCGGTCGTCATGAGAGCCTCGCGCTCGCGAAGGCCCTGCAGCAACACCAACGGATCGACGCCCCGTGGCAAGGCGAGCTGATGGACAGCGTCGGAGAAAATTTCCGCCGGGGATTCCCCGGCGATGTTGTAATAAACGCCGCCGGCCTCAACCATCCGGACGATCGGGTCAACGTCCTTCACGACTCGCTCTCCCCGGGCTTAACGATGGAAAAGCGCTTTTTTATCAGGGCCGGCAATACGTCCTGAATCGCGGACTTCGTGTCGAAGAAGTTATCTTCCATTCCCTCGATCGACTCCCATAACGCCTCTATGTCCGCGTCCGTGGCCGTTTCCGAAAAGTCGAGCGTATCCAGGGACGAGACGGTATGCGTCATCAGTTGCCCCAAAATGACCGATCCCTGATCGGGAATGTCGTCGGGCATGAGCCCCGTTTGCTGAAGCGAAAACACGAATCGCGCGATGCCTTCATGCAGCGACACCAAGCGATTTCGAAGCGCGCCGTCCTCATGGTCGGCGAACCAGTTATAGTCTGAGCCGAGGCGTCGAAACCGCTGCTGCGCGTACCGCGCGATAATGGGCACGCAAAACGAGGCGCCGGGCTTTCGGACCGGGACCATCCGCCCCATAAGAGCGTCGGAGGACTGCTCCTTCTGAAAGAGCGCGTCCAAAACGTAGGAATCCACGAGGCTTTCGGTGAGCGGAAGGCCGAGATGAATCAGCGCGTCGTCGAGGATGGTCTCAGGCGACGTGATCAGCGTCATGTTCCAGGAACCTTGAGCCGGGATATCCACCCCGGTAAACCAAAGACGGGACTCGACGCCGTAAAACGCCATCTCGATTTTATCGGACCATTTAACGAAGTCCGTGACGCCGGTCGCGTGCGGCGAAAAAAGCTGCTCCTGCCCCAAGAAAAAGGCGAAGGAAAGCTGATCGTCGATACTCGATCCGGGCCCGCCGACTTCCAGCGCGTGAAGCAGCGCCGCCTCGAAATTCCTGAGCCAAGCACGCTGAAGGTCGCGGTTCACGTCCGCGGCGTGTTGGACGGAGAGCTCAAATATCCCGTTCGCCCAATCGCTGCACGTGGCGATGAGCCGATCGCCGGGCGCGAACGACGACTGCCAATACAGTTCCCGCACGTCGACCGCGGAAAGGGGGAACGAAGAAGGATCGTCGTAATCGTCCAATGAGAACAATTCGCCGTTTTCCTCGTTATCGAGCGAGAGATACTGCGGCGTATATTCGTCGCCAAAAAGGCGGTATAACGGATAAATTTCGTCGGGAGAAACGTCCGCGCGAACGCGCGCCAAAGAGGCGCCTTTGTGCGTAAAAAGATACTCATGGGGGAGTAGCGTCGGGTCGGCGAACGGCACGAGCCGCGAGCCAGGAACGAAAATACCCGTGGCGATCTCGAACTTTTCGGGAACGATGACGATCGGTTTCCCCGTGAACAAACCCGCGCGCGACAACCATCGCGACTCCTCCCCATCAATGGAAGGATCGGCGTACGCGAGTTGATTAAACGACAAGTACCCCGAAAGCTCTTCGCGGGTCGAGACCGTAACGGGTTGACCAAGGAATTCGAGCAAGCCGCGGAGGGTGAACGGATCAAGTTCAGTCTCCAAAAAATCGAGTAATTTGTCTTCCACCTGCTCTTTCATCAGACAAACTATAAACCAATACGGGGTAAAAAGACCAGTAGGGAGAAATGTTAACGTACACATCGGAGGGATCCCGCGTATTCCGACCTCCCGATACGCAAAATGTCGCAAAAATAAGACGATCGACACATACCATGTGTCATTTTAACACTATTAAAAAGGATTTTTTGACACACCATGGCTAATTTAGGACCATTGTATCTTATAGACATTTGTAAGCGTTTATCTTTGGTAGAGGGGATAAAGCTTGTAATTCTTTATAAAACAAAGATTTGTTAAATTTTCAATATTCAATTGGATAGTTGGCACGTTTTTTGCTTAATAATAAGTGTCCGAGACAATCGGACGCGAACCTTACGGTTCGCCAAACTTTATATCGCATGGAGGAAACACCATGAACGCACTTAGCTTACTTAACCCCACTTTCACCCCGGACGTCTTCGATATTTTCGATCGCAACTTCGGAACGACCATCCCGGACGTTGACGTTCGCGAGACTGACGGCGCCTATATTCTCGACATGGACCTACCCGGGCGATCCGAGAACGACGTCGCCATTAACCTAAAAGACCGAGTCCTTTCCATTTCTTCCGTCGAGGAAGCGAAAACGGAAGAGAAGAAAAAGGACGCCGACGGCTACGATTTCCTCATCAGGGAGAGGAAGTCGAGCTCGTTCGCGCGACGGTTTACCCTGCCGGAGGATATCGACGCCGAAAAAGTCGAGGCCAACTTCAAGAATGGCGTGTTGACCATCAACATACCGCGACGCCCTGAGGCGCAAGCCCGTCAAATCTTGATTAAGACGGCGTAAGGCCCGCACCCGGCTTAATCGCGCGTTCCCCCGCGCGCCGCCGATAGCGTCGGGAAGGATCGGCTACTGTTCGCCGCCCCTTCCCGACGCTTTTTTTTTCCGGTACACTGCCGCACATGAAACACAATCATCCCATTTGGCGCTCCGCCGCAAACGCGACGGGAGCCACAAACGGCGCGAGCGCCGTCGGTCGGGAGAGCGCAAGGGTATCCCCCGATGGCTCTCTCAAGAAAAACTTCTTGCCGGTCATTACCGGACTCTTTGTTGGCGTTCTTATCCTTTCAAACATCCTAGCGTCGAAAATGATTCAGCTGGGACCGTTCGTATTCGACGGGGGAACCCTGCTTTTTCCCCTTTCTTACATTTTCGGGGACGTGCTTACCGAGGTATACGGATATCGCGACTCCCGAAAAGTCATCTGGACGGGCTTTTTCATGCTCATCCTCATGGCGGTCAATATTTGGATAATCGGCGCGCTCCCGCACGAGGAGAGCTGGACTCTCCAAGAAGACTTCAACAACATCCTCATGCTCATGCCCCGCATCGTGCTCGCGAGCATCATCGGCTATTTCGCCGGGGAATACTCAAACTCGGTCGTCCTTTCGCGCCTTAAGGTAAAAACGAAGGGAAAATTCCTGTGGATGAGGACGATCGGATCGACCCTCGTCGGGGAATTTCTCGACAGCGTCCTATTCGTATTCATCGCCTTCGCCGGACTCTATCCCACGGCCGTACTCGTCGTGATGGCGCTCTCGAATTACCTTTTCAAGACGACCATCGAGGTTGTTTTCACGCCCATAACCTACGCGGTCGTCGGCTTCGTGAAAAAACGGGAAGGCGTAGACGTCTACGACGTCGGCGTTCGCTACAATCCTCTCCCGACGGATTAACCCGCCACGTTCGCCGCCTTTCACAAAAATCACATAGTTGCTATACTATTATGCTATGGGGAAAACCTTCGTTTTTGTGAATCAAAAAGGCGGCGTGGGTAAAACCACCTCGGCGATTAATATCGGGGCCTATTTGGCGCTCGAGGGCAAAAAGACCCTGCTCGTCGATTTCGACTCGCAGGGCAACATGACTTCGGGCGTCGGCGTCGACCGCGATAAGCCGACGGTGTACGATTTGCTCGCGGGAACGGTTCCGATCGATTCAGTCATCAGGAAAACCGTCATCAATGACCTCTTCGTCATTCCCGCCTCCATAGACCTTTCCGGCGCGGCGATCGAGCTTGTCGACCAGGAAAAACGAGAATACTACCTCAAAAACGCGCTCGCCCCCATCAAAGATTCCTACGACTACATATTGATCGATTGCCCGCCCTCGCTCGGGATTTTGACGCTTAACGGGCTTACCGCCTCCGACGCCGTCTTAATACCGCTGCAATGCGAGTATTTCGCCCTCGAGGGCTTAACCCTGCTCCTGCAAACCGTCAAACGCGTCCAAAAGACGCTAAATCCCGAACTCGAAATCGGCGGGATATTCTTTACCATGTTCGATTCCCGCACGAAGCTCGCGCAGGACGTCGTCCAGCAAGTCACCTCGTATTTTAAGGATCGCGTGTTCCGGACCATCATTCCCCGAAACGTACGCCTTTCCGAGGCGCCCTCGCACGGGCTCCCGATCTGCAAATACGACGCGTTGTGCGTCGGCGCGCGCAGTTACGAAAAACTCGCGAAAGAGGTGATGGAACGTGGCTAAATCGCTCGGCCTCGGACGAGGCTTAAACGCTCTCCTTGATGACGCGGAAATTCCGACGCAACAGGGCGTGGCGAACGCCGCGCAGACGTCGGCTGCGGGAACGGAACTTTTCGTTAACCCCGCGATTCTGAAACCGAATCCTCACCAACCCCGCAGGGAATTCGACGAGGGAGCGCTTTCCGAGCTCGCGGACTCGATTCGCGAGCACGGCATCATCCAGCCGATCATCGTCGAGGACGCCGGGGACGGCACGTACTTCATTATCGCCGGAGAGCGGCGCACGCGGGCGGCTCGCCTCGCCGGCCTGCAAAAAGTCCCGGTCATCGTCAAGAAATACTCGGACGAGCGAAAGCTCGAAATCGCCTTAATCGAGAACATCCAGCGCGAAAACCTCAACCCCGTCGAAGAGGCCCAGGCCTATCACGAGCTGATGACGCTCGGGAACTTAAGCCAGGAAGAGGCTGCCGCCCGCGTCGGGAAAAACCGATCTACCGTCGCGAACGCTCTGCGGCTCCTTAAGCTTCCCGAGGACATGATGAGCTCGCTCTCGAGCGGGCAGATTTCTCCCGGTCACGCGCGCGCGATACTTTCCGTCATCAACCCCGCGGACCAGCGAATCCTTTTTGGCAGGATCATCGGGAACGGCCTATCGGTGCGCGACGCGGAGCGGATCGCCGGCGAGCTCAACGCCGGTTCGCGCGCCTCTGGCAAGCCCGAAAAACCCGCGAAAAAAGCGAGCGCCGAGGACATGCAAAAAGACGCCGAGACGCGCTCCGTCGAGCAGAAATTCATCGACATTCTCGGGACGAAAGTTTCCGTGAAGGGAAATCTTGAGCGCGGAACGATTGAGATCGCGTACTTTTCGCGCGAGGACCTCGACCGCGTCTACGAAATACTCACCGGCCCTCGATGACGGCTCCCGACGAGGAGGGAACTACGCCTCGGAGGGCGCAACGACGACCGGCGCAACTACGTTCTTCTAACCGTGAACTCCCGCTGAGGCTCCTGCTCGAATAGCTCCACGCGGCGCTTCACGGCATCGTGCAAAACTTCCTGAATGCGCAGGGGGCTCTCTCCCGACTCGGGACGCCGCCGAACCCAGGACCCGTCGCTCCGGAGAAAATGAGATTGCCGATTGTCGGCGAAATACAGCAAAAGAACGTCGCGTATCTCGTTTCGGATGTTTTCCTGCAGGATGGGGAACATCAGCTCTATGCGCCGATCGAGGTTGCGCGGCATCCAGTCCGCGCTTGAAAGGTATAGCTCGTCGGCGCCGCCGTTCTCAAACCAAAAAATCCGGGTATGCTCAAGGAAGCGGTCGATGACGCTGACGACCGTGATATTCTCGCTCATCCCCTGAACGCCGGGCACGAGCATGCAAATGCCGCGGACGTTCAGCTGAATGCGCACGCCGGCGCGGTTCGCGCAATAGAGCGCCTCGATGATTTCCGGGTCGGCGAGGCTGTTCATTTTCGCGATGATCCGGCCGGGATGCTCCGGGACCGTCCGCTCGATCTCGCGCTCAATCAGGGATATGAGGCGGGGCTTGAGGTCGATGGGCGCCATCACGAGCCGACGCGTCGACATGATCGCCGAATAGCCGGAAATCATGTTAAAGAAGAGAGTTGCGTCGTTCGCGATTTCCTGATTCGACGTGAACAGGGACATATCGACGTAAAAACGCGCGGTCTTGTCGTTGTAGTTCCCGGTGGAAAGATGCACGTAGCGGCGGATTCCGTCCGTCTCGCGGCGAACGACTAAAAGGATTTTCGCGTGAACCTTGAGCCGCGCGATGCCGTACACGACGATGACGCCGACATCCTCGAGCCGACGCGCCCAGGCGATATTGCGAGCCTCGTCGAACCGCGCCTTGATCTCGACGAAGACCGTGACGTGCTTCCCGGCGCGGGCCGCGCGCTCGAGGGCTCTCACGATGGGAGAGTCGCCCGAGGTGCGGTAAAGCGTCATTTTCATGGCGAGCACGGACGGGTCGTCGGCCGCGTCGTTTATGAACCGGACGACGGGCTCGTACGACTCGTACGGCACGTGCAGGAGAACGTCAGTCCGCTTAAGCTCGTCCCAGAGCGGAACGTCCGCGGGCAAGCCGACGGGCCAGTAATTTTTCCACGAAGGATTTCGCAGGCGATCGAAACCCTCGACGTTCGCCAAGTCCGCGAGTGTCGGAAGGTCAATGAGTCCCCGAACGCGGTACACGTCGCCGTCCTCGAAATCCATGCGCTCCTTGAGGTATCGCAGGATGGACGGGCTGTCTCCCGTGCAGATGAGGCGAACCGCGAACGAGGACTGGCGTGAAACGAGGACTTCCTGCATCGCGGCGATATAATCCTCGTCGCGGTCCTCGTCGACGGCGAAATCCGCGTCGCGGGCAACCTTGAACAAAAGGCTTTCCTCAACGGAAAAGCCCGGGAACAGGCGCTGCCCATACAGCAGAACGACGTCGTCGAGGAGGGTAAAACACGTTTGCCCATCCTCGCCCGGAATCCAGACGATGCGGGGAATGCTCGCCGGCACTTGGACGATCGCGAGAGGGAACGGGGCCGCGTCGCCCTCGGAGGGATGCTCTTCGGGCGAGCCCTGATGCCCGACCGTCGGAAGGACTCCCGTCGTCTCGAGAAAGCTCGCGAGCGGACCGGTCGGCACGGCGATGTTGCTCTTAAGAAGAAAGGCGGCGTGTAAACGAAGGTTGCCGATGCTCGGCATCGACCCGTCATTGCCGACGCGAAGGGGCGTCAAAAGGGGGAAAACCTCCGACATGAAAAAAGCGTCAAGAAAGCGCGATTGCGCCTGCGTATAATTGCCGGAAGAAACGTAATGCAGTCCCTCGCCCGCGAGGGCGGGAAGGATCTCGCCGAGCAAAACCTCGTACTGGCGCGCGACGAGCTCGTGCACTCGGGACGAAATGCGATCAAGCTGCTCGCGGGCCGTCAGACCCGACAAGTCCTGCCACTCGGGATTGCTCGCGCACTGGGCCTTAAGCCCGGCGACGCGCACCATGAAAAATTCGTCGAAGTTCGAGGACACGATCGTCAGGAAGCGGAGCCGCTCGAGGAGGGGCACGTCGCCCTGACAGGCTTCGTCGAGCACGCGCGCGTTGAATTCGATCCAAGAGAGTTCGCGGTTAAAAAGCCGTCCGTTTCGTTCGCTCATACACTTTCTCCCGTTTCTTCCCGCCGTCAGACGACGATCAACTTATAGCCAAAAATTTCCTCGAAGAGGTTCGCCTTCTCGTCGAGCGCGAGCCGCTCGAGCGTCACGTCGTGCGTCCCCTGGGCGCGCAGAATGAGCGTGTCGCGGGAAAGCTCGATGTCGAAATCCCGTATGTGCTGCGAATGCCCGCGGTCGAGCGCGTCGGCGATCCGGAGCAGCGACGAGAGCTTGAGCACCATCGTGCGGTCCGACCGCGGAAGGGAAACATAACCCGCGTGCGCGGGGCTCGGGACCTCCGAACGGTGGTAGCGAACGACGTTCGAGAGAATGTTCATATCGTCCTTAGTCAGCCCGAAAATGTCGGAATGCGCGAGGATGTACTGGCTATGGATGTGATGATCGCTCGAGCGGATGAACGAGCCCACGTCATGCAGTATCGAGGCGGTTTCCAAAAGGAGGCGCGCGCGCCGGTCGAGGCCAAGCTCGCCCTCGAGCGAGTCGAACAGCTTCAGCGCGATGCGCGTGACGTACGACGAATGCGCCTCGTCGAGGTGATAGCGCTTGCCCAAGTTAACCGCCGAGGCGACGACTTGATCGTCGAATTCCTCTCGGACTAAATGATCGGGTCCGGCGACGCACGAGACGATGACGCCTTCCCGAATAGAAAGATAGGGCACGACGACCGTTTCCGCGCCGGTCATCTCGAGGAAGAATTGATAGGTCAAAAGCCCCGGTCCGAGGGACTCCGCCTCGCCGTAGCTGATCCTGAAATGCTGAACGCATTCCTCGACCGAATAGCCCGTCACGCGACGCGCGAAGGAAATAAAATCCTCTCGCTTAATGACCGCGTACAGATCGGTCATCTGCGTGCCAACGCTCCGCGCGACGAGGCGGGCGTCGTTGCTGATCGCGATGAGCTGCTTCACGCAGTCGAGGCGAAGCTCGTTGTTGAGGTTTTCGGCGGTCGTCCGGATATACTCCGCGAGGAATCGCTGCATGTCCTTCGCCGAGCCCATCATCGCCTTCATTTGCTGGTCTACGATGACCGTGCCCATCCGGAAACTATGCGCGGCGACCATCTTTCCCCGCTGCAGGAGCATGATTTCGGTCGAGCCGCCGCCGACGTCGATAATGATGGAGTTCGTCTTGGTCATTTTGACCGACGCGTCGCGAAGCGCGTACTCCACGACGAGATACATGAGCCGGTTTTCCTCGAGCCCGTCGATAACGCGGACGCGAAAACCAGTCTTCACCGCGACGCGGTCAAGGACTGAATCGCGGTTGCGGCTTTCCCGAATTGCGCTCGTCGCGACGACGGACACTTGCTCGTCGGAAATATCCCAGGACGTTAAAATTTCCCGATAGCGGTTCAGGATCGCGAGGCACTGAAGGAGGGAATCGCGGGAAATGGCCCCGGAAGTGAAAACGTCGCGGCCCAGCGCGAGCGCGCGCTCCGCGCGGTCAACGACCGTCCACGAGCCGTCCGAGCCGACCTCGGCGATCAAGAGCCTGATGCCGGTCGCGCCGATTTCAATGACCGCCGTAAGATGCCGCTGTACGTGTTTATTCGAGCCGCTCACCGTTTCCTCTGGTATAGAGTATATCCGCTTTCCGTCAAAATTCCGCTAAAGGCGCGTTAAAGTTTATCGATCAGCATCGAACATTTGCCCGACGGGATCGGAAGCGTCTTTTTCTTTTGCCCGAGAATATTGATGGTGAAATAATAGAGCTTTTCGCTTTCCATGTGAATCTCCCATCCGCGCTGACTCTTGTTCGAGAGGATGGTGATGAGATTGCGCTTGAGACTGAGGTTCTCGATTCCCATAACCTCGAGGTTCGGGATGATCCAGTCGACTGTCTTGCGCGGCAGGCTGATGGATAGCCCGATGATGTTCTCGATCATGAGCGCGATCGTCGAAAGACCCGAGTACGGGAGGTATTGCTTGCGCGGGAATCCCTCTTTGCCGGGCCATTGCGCGGGGCCCTCTTTTCCGGGAAGGTAGGCTTCCCACAGGCTTCCCTTGTTATGCTCGCCGTTCGGCGACAGCGCGTCAAGGACGTAATACAGATGCCGAATGGCGCATTCGCGGGCAAGATCCCAGCGCTGATATTTCTCGAGACCCTTCACGACCATGAAAGTGAACGGGGGGAAGACGCTTCCGCGATAGCCCATGCCGCGCTCGTCGTACTCGGGATCGTCGGCGGACAAAGAAGGAAAGGGATGGTCGACGCCGAAGGTCTTGGGATTTTGCAAATGAGCGATGAGCTTGCAGGCCTTGTCCTCGTTCGGGATCTCGGCGAGCAAGGGCCAAAAGCCGGCGATCGTTTTTTGCGGCAGGCGCTCGCCCGCCTCGTCGAG
>QKAR01000055.1 GCA_003246335.1 Spirochaetales bacterium
GGGGAACAATCGAGCAGAACGAGCACGTGGGAAAAACAGCAACTCATGCGGCGCCTCCCGTCAGCGTGGAATAGAGAAGGAAGACGTTCAGCGCGATAACGAGAACGGAAATCGCGACCGCCGCGATGAACTCCCCCGGTCCGCTGCGGAAAGCGCCCATTAGGGAGCGTCTCCGGCAAAGGACAACGAGGGGAATCAGGGTGAACGGCAGCTGAACGCTGAGGATAACCTGACTGAAAATCAGCAGCTTATAGGTATCGACGCCCATCGCGATGAGGATGAACGACGGCAGGGCGGTAACGAACGTCGACACGCGATAGAGGAGCGTCTTTGGGTCTTCGGGCTGGCCGAGAAATCCGGTGATGACGTTCACCTCGGCCATCGAGGAAGTGATGGATGAGCTGACGCCCGAGAACACGAGGGCGACCGCGAACAAGAGCGCCGCGAGCGGCCCGGCGAGCGGCGCGAGCGTGCGGGAGGCGTCCTCGATGCTCGAGACGACGACTCCCTGACCGTGAAACACGCGCGCGGCGACGATGATCATCGCGCCGTTCACGACGAGGCCGAGCGACATGGCGGTAAGCGTGTCGATCCGCTCGTATTTCAGGAGCGACCGTTTCTTCTCGTCGGTGATTCCCCAATCGCGCGAATGGATGACGTTGGAATGAAGGAAAATATTATGAGGCATGACGACCGCGCCGAGAATGCCCATCGCGATGTACGCGCTGCCGCGGTCAAGACGGGGGATAAAAAAAGACGGAAGGGCGGTCCCCCAATCGGGACGGACGATGACGAGCTCGGCGACGTAGCACAGAGAGATGACGCCGAGGAAGCCCATGATGAGCCGCTCAAGCCGGTGGTACCGCTGGCCGACGATCAGGAACACCTCGAGGAAAACCGTCAAAAGGGCGCCGACCCACAGGGGAAGGCCCAGCAGCAAGTTGAAGCCGATCGCGCCGCCGAGAAGCTCGGCCACGTCGGTGGCGACGCAGGCGCCGACGACCGTGGCGCCGACGAACGCGGTGACCGGCGCGGGAAATCCCTCGCGTATGTTGCGCGCGAGCGACTTGCCGGTCGCGATGCCGAGCTTCGCGGCCATGTTCTGGAGCACGATGAGCATGAGCGTGCTCAGCGTGATGACCCACAGAAGATTATATCCGTACGACGAGCCGCCCTCGATGTTCGTAGCCCAGTTGCCCGGATCGATAAAGCCGACGGTCACGAGAAAGCCCGGACCGAGAAAGGACAATAACTTTTTTCGTTTTTGCGACGCGGTCATGATTTAAAACTATACTCCCGCGCGCGAAAACGCGCCAGGGGGGAGCGCCCGCGGCAGAAAGGCCATGCCCGGCCGGCGATCGCCTCCGTGGGCATCCGCCACGGCGAAAACTTCTCTCACGAGCCGAAAATTCGCGCGGCCTCGGCCATACCCGCCGCTACGCGCACGCCAAAAGGACAACGAGCCTCGCAGTTTCCGCACGAGACGCATTCGCTTCCGCGATGCGAAAGGCTCGCGTAATGAGAGCGAACGGACGGCGGGACGTTCGCGATATCGAGCCGCGCGATGTCGAGATATTTGTTGACGGCGGCGATATCAATGCCGACGGGACAGGGCTGACAGTGGCCGCAGTACACGCAGTGGCCGCGGAAATCCGAGCGAAGCGTCCCTAAAACGTCCGAGTAATCGCGGTCGGCTTCGCTCGAGTCGAAATACCGAAGCGCGTTCTCGACCTCGGCCGCGGTTTGGCATCCAAGCAGCACGCTCGCGACCGCGGGCCGGCTCAGCGCGTAATGCACGCACTGGGCCGCCGTCAGGGGTTTCGAGAACGGCGAATGCTCGGGAGAAAGGAGTTTTCCGGCGCCGAGCGTCTTCATAACGGTGATCCCGACGCCGCGCGACTCGCAAAGGCGATAGAGTTCCGCCCGCTTGGGATCGAATCCCGCGAAGGCGTTCGCGTCGATTTTTGAGCCAAGTTGGTCGAGCACGTTCACCTCGGCGGGCAGAAGGTCGAAGGCGAGATTGATGCTAAAGAGCATGAGCTCGGGCAACCCCGTTTTTACCACGCGCGCGGCGATTTCCGGATTATGGGAACTGAAGCCGATGTGCCCGATTGAGCCCCGGCTTTTCAGCGTCTGCAAATAGTCGGCGAAGGGCGTCTCGAAAACGCCGCGATAGTCTTCCTCAGAATCGATGAAGAACATCATGCCGAAATCGACGTAGCCGCCGAAAATACCGAGCAGATCCTCGAAGTAGCGGCGCACCGTCGGCATGTCCCGGCTGATGTCGTACTGCTCGCGAATGTCGGTGGAGCCGACGTGGCCCTGAATCATCACGTCGCCGCGCCGGGAGCCGAGGGAGCGCGCGATGTTTTCGCGCACTTCCCGCCCCGGCATGAACACGTCCAGCAAATTGATACCGCCGGCGAGCGCGGCGTCGATCGTCTCTTTCACCCTATCGTAGGGCGCCCGGTCGAGATGTTCGCATCCCAACCCGATGACGCCCGCCTTTTTCCCGGTCTTGCCGATATTTCGATATTCCATGGTAGGCCCAGTATAGCGCCGAACGGCGGGCCGGCGCAACGCGTTCGGCTCCGGGCCGCGCTCCGAGGATTCGTGCGCCGCGCGCTCAGGCTTTACCGCGTGACGGAGCGCGTTTTTCCTTTATAGACCGCGCTCGTCGAGGAAATCGCGCGCTACTTCCGCCACGGGGACTTTTTCCTGATCGACGCGATAGTTCAGCGCCGTCATGGCATCGTCGCTAATCGCGCCGGCGAGCGCGTCGATCGCCTTTTGCAGGTCGGGAAATCGCTTAAGCGTGTCCTCGCGGACGAGCGGGGCTCCATAATAGGGAGGGAAAAAACCTTTGTCGTCGGAAAGCACTTTCAGGCCGTAGGCGATGATTTGACTGTCCGTCGTGAAAACGTCGGTCGCGTCCATCTTGCCCTCCCCGATCGCCTGATACTTGAGCGATACGTTCATTTTCGCCGTGTCGCGGAACGAAAGCCCGTACGTCGACGACAGGCCGGAAAAGCCGTCCTCGCGGTTGAAGAACTCGTGCTCGGCGCCGAAGACGAGATCGCCCGAATGGGGCGCGAGGTCGGACACGGTCTCAAGGTTCCATTTTTTCGCGACGTCACCGGTAACGGCGACCGCGTACGTATTATTGAAGCCGAAAGGCGAAAGCCAGGAAAGCTTGTAGCGCGCGGCGAATTGTTCTTTCACGACGCGGTACGTCTCTTCCGGGTCGGCGATGACCGGCATCTTGAGCTGGGCGGTGAGCCCGGTGCCGGTGTATTCCGGGTACGCGTCGATGTCGCCTTTCTTAAGCGCCTCGAAGCACACGAAGGTGCCGCCGAGATTGAGCTTGCGGGTCACGGGGTAATCGGTCTTGCGCTCGATGAGCTGGGCGAGCAGTTCGCCCAGGATAATGTTTTCGCTGAAGTCTTTCGAGCCGATGACGATCGCCTTATGGGACGAGCACCCGGCGAAAAATCCGGCGGCGGCGACGGCGGAGCACAAGACCCCGATCAAAGGCAAAATGGATCTCTTCATTGCTTTGTTTCCTTTTCCGAACGATTCGGAAGCAGTAATTTTTCGACCTTCGTCATCGCGAAGTCGAATATAAAGGCGAGGACGACGACGGGCACCGCGCCCGTCAGGATCATCCCGACGTTTTGCGTTTGGATACCTCGGTAAATCGGGTAGCCGAGGCCTCCCGAGCCGATGAGGACGCCGATGACGGCGACGCTGAGCCCGGTCACGACGGCGATCTTCGCGCCGGCGAACACGAACGGGAACGCGATCGGCAGCTCGACGAGAGCGATGCGCTGAAAGCGCGTCATGCCCATGCCGCGCGCGGCGTCCTTCAGGTGGGCGGGAACCTGGGTAAGCCCGGTGTGCGTATTGCGCACGATGGGCAAGAGGGAATACAGCGCGAGGCCGACCACGAGCGTCGCGTTGCCAAGCCCGAAAAAGACCATGAGTATCGCGAGCAGGGCGAGCGAAGGAATGGTCTGAATGACGTCGACCGTCCACAGGACGATCGGCCTCAGCTTCCTATAGCGATAGGACACGACGCCGAGACAGACGCCGACGACCGTCGCGATGGCCGTCGCCGCGGCGACGAGGGCGAGATGCTGCAGCGTATAGGCAAGTAACTCATTCATCGCGCGCCCCCCTTTCGTAAGCCGCGCGGGGTGAGAATCCGCTGCAGGCGGTTGATGAGCGCGCCGAGGGCGATGGCGAGCAGGGCCGACGGGATCGCGCCGGCGAAAATGAGCGAGCGATCGTAAGTCGCGAGCCCTGTCCAGATGAGGTCCCCGAGCCCGCCCGCGCCGATGAGCCCGGCGATAGTCGCCCAACTCACGATGTATATCGCGGAAAGCCGCGTGCCGCCGACGATGGAGGCGACGGAAAGCGGGAGCTCAACCTTGAGTAAAATCTGGGCGCTCGTCATGCCGATGCCGCGCGCCGCGTCGACGTACACCGCCGGGACTTCCGTGATGCCGACGTAGGTGTTCCGCAGAACGGGAAGCATGGCGTAGAGCGCGAGCGTCGCGACCGCGGAGAGGCGCCCGATGCCGAAGGCGAGCATGGCGAAACCGAGCAGCACGAGGCCCGGTATCGTCTGCACGACGCCGGCGATGGCGAGCACGGGAGGGGCGATTTTCCGATGGCGTGAAAGCAAAATCCCCACGGGAATAGCGACCGCCGATCCGACGGAGACGGAAACGACGACGAGCCACAAATGCGTCGCGGTCGCCGAAAGGAGCAACGCCCCGTAACGCGCGAAAAAAGCGAAAAATTCCGTCATCTCGCCTCCCCTACATCGCGGCCGCGCCGTCGATGTGGCGGCTCAGGAATTCGCGCACGAGGTCAGTGGCGGGCTCGGCGAGCACGCGCTCGGGACTGTCCATCTGAACGATTTTTCCCCCGTCCATAAAAACGATCACGTCGGCGAGCGACAGCGCCTCGTCCATGTCGTGCGTGACGAACACGATCGTCTTGCCGAGTTTGCGCTGAATGCGCTTGATCTCTTCCTGCAGGAGTTTTCGCGTTACGGGGTCGAGCGCGCCGAACGGCTCGTCCATCAGCACGACCGGCGGGGAGCCGGCGAGGGCACGCAGCACGCCGACTCTCTGCTGCTGTCCGCCGGAAAGTTGCGCCGGGTATTTATGCGCGTATTCCTCGTACGGCATCTGCACGAGCTCAAGCATCTCGCGGGCGATTTTTTGGCGCCTCTCGCGGGAATACCCGAGAAGCTTCGGGACGATCGAGACGTTCTGCGCGATCGTCATGTTGGGGAACAGTCCGATCTGCTGGATGACGTAGCCGATGGAACGCCGAAGCGTTACCGCGTTCGCCTGCGAAACGTCGACGCCGTCCACGAATATCGTGCCGCCGTCCGGCTCAATGAGCCGATTAATCATGCGGAGCGTCGTCGTTTTACCGCAGCCCGATGGCCCGATAAGAACGACGAACGACCCTTTTTCGATGGAAAAGCTAAGATCGTCGATGACGACTTTTTCCCCATATCGCTTTGAGACATGGCTGAACCGTATCATGCGTATTTCTCCCTCAGAGGTCCGGAAAATATACGAAGTCCGTCGGTCATGAACGGAAGACGCAAATTTGACTGGTGAATGGTTTGTAGCTATAAAAAGCGTGACGGGACGCGCCAGGACGGCGCGACATTTAACAGGTTCCCTAACCGTAACGGCGATCGGCGATCGTGTCAACCCAAGACATTTGAGAAATTTGACTTTCAGAATCCGAAACATTACCAATTAAGCAGGGGATTATGAAGGAGTTTCAATGAACACCAGGAAATTTTCGCTTACCAAACGGATAACGATCCTCGTCGCGGGGACCGTTATCGCGTGCTTCGCCGCGGTGATTTCGCTGCTCTACGTTCGTCTAACCGCCGACGTGGCTCATCTCGTAAACGAGGAAAATATCCAAATCGCGACGGCGCGCGCCGACGAGTTGGGAAAGACCATACTCATCCACCAAGCGCAGCTGCGCCTTATCTCGCAGATGCCGCAAATAATCGAGGGTTCCGAGGCGGAGGCGATCGCCTTCGTCGAAACGCTTTTCGGGACGATGGGCGAGGACATATCCAACGTGTTTATCGGTTTTTCCGACGGACGGGTCACCTCGAAAATGGATTCGGGAACATTTAAAAACATTTCTGACAGAGACTATTTTAAATCGGTCACGTCGGGAGGGAAGGAATTCGTCATCGGAAACGCCGCGATATCGAAAGGAACGGGCAAACCCGCCATCATGATGGTATTCGCGGTCAAAGGCGCGAAACGCTCGAACGCCGCGCTCGTCGGGTTCGAGCTGCAGCTTTCGGCGCTCACCGCGATCACGGCGAAGGTAAAAATCGGGGACACCGGCTACAGTTGGGTCGCCGACGGGACGGGCCTCGCGATCGCCCACCCGAATCCCGACGCAATCATGAAGCTAAACGTCCGCGACGGCGACAAGGACGGCTTTCGCGGTCTCGACGCGTTCGGCAAGCGGTTCGCGAGCGAGGAAAGCGGAGCGGGCTCGTACCGCAAGCAGAACGGAACGATGGTGATGGGGTATTTCGCCCACGTACCGAATAGCCCGGGCTGGGGACTCGGCCTATCGGTCGATAAAGCCGAGGTATTCGAGACCGTCTCGCGACTCATTTCCCTGCTTCTTTTCATCCTCGTATTCGGCATTGCACTCGCGATTATCGTCGCCGTCTTGCTCGCGCGCTCGCTCGTGAAGCCGATCGAGATCATGAAACAAGCCATCGCCGATATCGCCGAGGGCGACTTGGCGATATCGAGCGTCTCCGTGACGAGCCAAAATCACATACTGCGAAGGAACGACGAACTCGGCGAAATGGGCTCTATGTTAAAGCAGATGGTCGATACGCTTTCGGAGATTACCGCGTCCATTCGGACCGCGACCGATCAGGTTGCGTCCGGCAGCGAACAGCTAAGCGAGACCGCGCAGTCTATGTCCTCGGGCGCGACCGAGCAGGCGTCTTCCGTGGAGGAGATCTCCTCGTCCATGGAGGAGATGACGGGAACCATCCGGCAGAATTCCGAGAACGCCCTCATGACCGAGAAAATCGCGCTTAAGACCGCGACGGTCGCCGAGGAAGGCGGCAAGGCGGTGATTCAAACCGTCGCCGCGATGCGGCAAATCGCCGGCAAGATTTCGATTATCGAGGAAATTTCCCGATCGACGAATATGTTGGCGCTCAACGCGTCGATCGAGGCGGCGCGCGCGGGCGAATTCGGCAAGGGATTCGCGGTCGTCGCGGCGGAAGTCGGCAAACTCGCGGAGCGGAGCTCGAAAGAGGCGGGCGAAATCAATAAGCTTTCCTCGGAAAGCGTTAAGATCGCGGAATCCGCGGGAGCGACGATTCAGGGAATGATCCCCGAGATTAAGCGCACCGCCGAGCTCATCCAGGAAATCAGCGCGGCGAGCAACGAGCAAAACGCGGGCGCCGAGCAGATCAATTCCGCCATCATTCAGCTCGATAAAGTCGTCCAGCAAAACGCGGCAGCCGCGGAGGAATCCGCGTCGATGGCCGAAGAGCTCGCGAGCCAGGCGGATCAAATGAAATCGACCGTCGCTTTTTTCCGCACGAAAGCGGCGCAAGCCAAGGGACCGGAGCCTTCGCAAGCCGACACAAAAACGAAACGGCCCGAGATACCGGCAGAACCGCGCAAGACCGAAACCGCGCGCACGACAGGCGAGAAAGCGCAAGCGGTACTGCCGCCCGTAACGCCGCGGAAGACGGAAAAACCGTCTTCCCCTCCAACGGAGAGCAAGGGGCCGAAACCGGAAACGCCGCAAGGGAATACCCCGCGCGACGCCGACCCGCAGGAACCGAATCAGCCCAAAGCGGCTGAAACCGCGAAACCCGCAACCGCGCAGAAAAACGAAACGCGCGGAAACGGCGCGGGCGAGTCCAAAACCGGAACGAAACCGAAACGCACTGTCCCGAGTTTAAACGAACGCGGGGGAATCACGATACAGCTAGACGACGCGGGACATATGCCCGCGGCGGACGATCTCGACGGCGATTATAAGGAATTCTAACCTATGGAAACGACAAATCAGTATCTGACGTTCACGGTGCGAAGCGAACACTACGCGCTCGCGGTTAACCACATCAGGGAAGTGCTCACCGTCCCGCAAATCACGCGCATACCGCGCATGCCGGACTACATGAGCGGCGTAATAAACGTCCGCGGCTCGGTGGTGCCGGTGATCGACCTCGGACTGAAATTCGGCCTGGGGAAAATCGAGATATCTACGGATACCGCGATAATCGTCGGGGAGATTCCCGTCGACCGCGAGGATGGAAGCGGGTCGATCGCGCACGTCGGGCTTTTCGCCGATTCCGTCGAGAAAGTAATCCCGCTTGAGGATTCGCAGATCGAGCCGCCGCCGAAAATCGGGTCGCAAATCGATACCGAATACATCGGCGGAATGGGGCACGTCGAGAACGATTTCATCGTGATACTTGACGTCGAGCATATCCTGACGACCGACGAACTTACCGCGAGCGGCGCCGCCGCCGAGGAAAACAAAGAGGCAGAGGAGACCGAGACCGAGGAAGCTCCAGCGGCTAAATAAAGAGTAAGCGCGATTCCCATTGCGCGCTCCGGCGCTCCGGTGTACTATAAGCCCGTGAAAAAACCAGCGCGCGTCGGATTCCTCGCGGCACAATTCGACGACCCGTATCAAAACGCCGTATGGAACGGGGCCGTCGAGGAAGCGAGCGCGCTGGGCCTCACCGTGGTCTTTTACGTCAGTACCGGACGGGGCAGAAACGCCTTTGACCTCGCGGAAAAAAACGATCTATCGGCTCTCATCGTCATGACGAACTCGATGGGGGCCGCCGTTACCCAAACCCGCATAGCGGAGTATTTTACCCGATTCACCTCCATCCCCCTCATATCCATCGGCATCGATTTCCCCGGATTCCCGAGCGTCCGCTCGAGCAACCGGGGATGCGTCGCCACGCTCACCGAGCATCTCGTCGTCGCGCACGGCAGGCGGCAATTCCTTTTTCTCGCCGGAACGGCCGGACATCCCGAGGCGACCGAGCGCGCGCGGGAATTCGAGGAGACGCATCGACGCCTCCTGCCGGACGCGGAACCCCGTTTCGTGACGTGCGATTTTTTGGAGGAGAACGCGTATAACCGCGTCAAGGAACTTCTCGCCGACGGCGCGACGTTCGACGCGGTGGTCGCCGCGAACGACCTCATGGCGATGGGAGCCATTCGGGCCCTGGAGGAAAACGGCGTCGCGGTTCCCTCTCTCGTCTCGGTTACCGGATATGACAACATCGAGGAAAGCTTTCTCTCGATTCCCCCGATAACGACCGTGCTCCAGCCCATGGGGACGCTCGGCTCCCGAGCGATGAAATACGTCGCGTGGAAACTCGGCCTTCTCGCGCGGGAACCCGACATCGAGGCCATTCGACCGACGTGCGTCATGCGGTCGTCCTGCGGGTGCAAGCCGCGTAACGCCGGAAAAAAAGAGCCGTACGCGCCCGACGCGAGGCACGCGCCGACGCGGGAGCAAACCATGGAACGCCGCCTTCGCTATCAATTTTCCCAACGCGCGTTCGCGGAAGCCCGATACAGCCTGCTGCGGGATTTCGAGTCGTCCCTCGCGGGTGCGTTCGACATGACGAGCCTGTTGACGGCGATCGCCGACGGCGTCTCCCGGCAAAGCCTCGGTTTTTTGGCGCTGGTGCTGTTCGAGACGCCCGGAAGGATAATGGACTGGTCGCGCCTCATGCTCATCGTCGACGAGAAGGGCGCGCGCAAGCTCGCGCCGTACGGACTCAAGTTCAAGACGAGGGAAATCCTCCCCGGGGGACTTCCCGAGGACTTCATGAACTTCGTGTGCGAGCCGCTTGAATTCGCGGACGAGGCGATGGGATACCTCGTGTGCTCAAGCGACGCCCCCGACCGGCACATGTACGACGCGCTTCGCGATCAGCTCTCGGCGGCGATAAAGCGCACGCTGCTCATGGAACGGGAACGCGACCGGGAGCGGGCCCTCGAGAGGGAAGTGAGGCGACGAACGAGGGAAATATCCCTCGCGAACGGTCGGCTTACCGACGAGATGTCCGAGCGCGCGAGGCTCGAGCGGGAGTTGCTCGATATCTCGAACAAACTGATGACCCGCATCGGGCAGGACATCCACGATGACCTGTGCCAGGACATCGCGGGGATAAGCGTGCTCGGAGCGACGCTCGCCGCATCGCTCCGGAGAGAGGGTCACGCGCAGGCGGACCTGGCGGCGCGCATAACCGAGACGGCGTCGCAAACCGCCCAGCACGCGAAGCTGATCGCGCGCGAGCTCTATCCCGCGGATTTCGCGTCGAACGGAATCGTGAGCGCGATAACCCATCTCGTGAACGCGCGCAGGGCCTCAAGCGCCGCCGAAATCGATCTGGAAATCCAGGAAGGCTTTTTCGTCCACGAGTCCGAAAAATCGATACAGCTCTACCGCATCGCGCAGGAAGCGTTCGCGAACGCGCTGAGGCACGCGAAGGCGAAGCGCGTCAAGATCGGCCTGTACATGAACAGGGAGATGATTGACGTGGTCGTCGAGGACGACGGCCGGGGCATGCCTCCCGAGGCGGAAGCCGGGAACGGCATGGGATTGAAGATACTCAAATATCGTGCTAACGTGATCGGCGCGACGCTTCGCATACAGTCGAACGAGAACGGCACGGTCGTAACCTGCCGCGTCGCGCGATAGGGATCGGGAACTTCCATGCCAAAGAGAAATCGTTTCATCGTAGTCGACGACCATCCTCTCTACCGCACGGGCGTAGGCGCCCTCGTCCAGCAGGAGCTCGGCCTCGAATTTTCCGGCGAGGCGGCGAGTCTTCAGGATGCCCTCAGCCTCGTCGCCCGAGGCGACCCGCCCGACCTCGCGATCGTAGACATCTCTCTCCGCGACGAAAACGGGCTCAGCCTCGTCGCCACGCTTAAATCTCTCTACCCCAACATACTCGTTCTCGTGGTCTCAATGCACGACGAAACGCTCTACGGGGAGCGCGCGATTAAGGCGGGCGCGCGGGGATACGTCATGAAACACCAGCCCCCGGAGGAATTAGTCGAGGCGGTTAGCCTCGTCCTGCGCGGAAACATCGCCGTCAGCGACGCTCTGAAGACGAGGCTCGTCGAGAGCGTCATGGCCGGCAATACCGCCGTCGACCCGGTCGCCTCGCTGTCCGGCAGGGAATTCGACGTCTTTGGGCTCATCGGGAAGGGATACGGCGCGGCGGAAATCGCGAACGCGCTGTGCCTATCCGTCAAGACGATCAACACGCATCAGGACCACATCAAGAGAAAGCTCAATCTCTCCTCGGCCGCGGAATTGCGACGCTTCGCGCTCGAATGGGAAAGCAAGAAAAAATAAGGTTGAAAGCCGGCATAGGTAAATCTACCTAGGTAAAAAAAAGACTATCGACGGATATACGCCGCCCGCCGCCGACGCTA
This sequence comes from Spirochaetales bacterium, assembly GCA_003246335.1. Classification (GTDB taxonomy): domain Bacteria; phylum Spirochaetota; class Spirochaetia; order Treponematales; family Treponemataceae; genus Teretinema. Next base: position 11,523 of record QKAR01000055.1, read on the forward strand.
GGATCGGTATCATGCATATCGAAGGTGATTTTTATTCTTTGCACGGCATTTGGGGTGCATACGCGTGCCTCGCCCTGGGACGAAGCGATCGAGGCGCTGGCTTGGTTATCGGCGACGTTCAGCCGCCCGACTCGTCGCTCTTCGTCGGGTACCGGGTCGGCAACGACGAAGTAAAACTGCTCCCCTTCGTTCGAAAAAACGTGAAGAAAGGACTCGACGAAAGCTCGTACGTTTCTGAAAATAAAGTCTTTAACGTCGTCTCTAAATCCGCTTGGGAATGCTTCGGTCCCGGCGAAATCGAGCGATCGATTTCCTACAGCGGCGAAAGCTGGGAGGCGGGGCGCATGCGATGCTCCGTCACCTCGTTTTTCGGCGCCGTTCCCGACCCGAGCGCGGCCGACGCGCACGTGCTTCGCGACGCGATTTGCCCCGCGATCTTCGTTCGGCTTCGATTCGACAACGAAGCGGGAGCCGAAACGCTCACCGGGTTTTTCGGCGCGAACGATATTTCCCGGGCGCTCTCAGACGCGACGGAAGGCCGCGCGCTCGGCATGGCGAGGGGAAACCGCCTGGGTTTCGCCGTTCGGGCCGACGAGTCGGTCGAGGAGGTCATGGACTGGAACGCCGTCGAGGCCGCCTTTAACGGGACGAGGCGCCTGCGCAGGCTCGCGTCCGACGGGGGACTTCGCTTTACCGTCGAGCCGGGGAAATCGAGGGAATACGTGATCGCCCTCGCCGTTTATGACGACGGCGTCGTCACGGCGGGACATTCGGCTCGACGCTACTACACGAGCCTTTTTAAGGATCTTGAGGACGTCCTCGACTACGCGCTCGAGCATTCCCGGAATTTCTTCGAGCGGGCCGAGCGCGTCGACGCGCTTCTCGAGGAGACGCCTATCGACGACGAGAGAAAGTTCCTCATAGCTCACGCGGCCCATTCGTACTGCGCAAGCACGGAACTCCTCCTGAACGATCGCGGGGAGCCGCTATTCGTCGTGAACGAGGGCGAGTACCGCATGATGAACACGCTCGACCTTACCGTTGACCATTCCTTCCACGAACTCTGTTTCTCGCCGTGGACGCTCAAGAACGAACTCGATTTTTTCGTCGCGCAATCGATGTACGCGGACTCCAGCGGGGTCGCGTTCGCCCATGACCAGGGCATCGCCGACTGCTTCACGACGCAGGGAAATTCCGCGTATGAGCTTCCCGGCCTCGTGGATTGCTTCAGCTTCATGAGCTACGAGGAAACGCTCAATTGGACGCTTTCGGCGTGCCTCTACGCGCATAACGCCGGCGACGCGAAATGGTCGAACGCGAACCGGGAACTCCTCGCCCGCTGCCTCGATTCCATCCTCGCGCGGGACCGCAACGGGGACGGGGTGATGGACGTCGACTCCGACCGCTGCGCGGGCGGCGCGGAAATCACCACGTACGACTCGCTCGACGTCAGTCTCGGCCAGGCGCGGAACAACCTCTATCTCGCGGTCAAAGCCTGGGGCGCGCTCGTCTGCCTCGAGTCGTTTTTCGCCGGAAGAGGGGAGCAAGGGGCCGCGGACCGCGCGTCGGCGAGCGCGCGCGCCATCGCGGAAACCGTATCCTCCAATTTCAGCGAGACTAAAAAATTCATCCCGGCCGTTTTCGAGGGGGGAAACCAATCCCGCATCATACCCGCCATCGAGGGCCTCATTTATCCGTTCTTTGCGGGAGCCGACGACAAAGTCTCGGGGGCGGGACCGTACGGCGGATTTATCGAAACACTGCGCGCGCACCTCGATACCGTGCTCGAGAAAGGTATCTGCATCGACCCCGTTTCGGGGGGATGGAAACTCTCGTCGACGAGCCGAAATACCTGGATGAGCAAAATATTCATCAATCAATTCATCGCCGAGCGAATCTTGTCGTTCCCGAATGAACGCGTTCGACAGGACGCGGCGCACGCGAAATGGCTGAAGGAAGGGAGCGCGGATTTCGCCGCGACCGATCAGGTCGACTCGGCGACGGGGAAGGACCTCGGATCCCGGCTCTACCCCCGCCTCGTCACCTCGGTGCTATGGCTTTTGCCGAACCATCGATTCGAATGCCTCAAGATGCCCCAGAGTCACTAGAGGCATGCCGGGCGGCATGCCGATCAATACGCTTTTCTTAAGGAGGAAAGAATGAAAAAAATCGCGAGTGTTTGTCTCGCCATCGCCGCGGCGGCCGGTTTGGCGTTCGCGGGCGGATCTTCGGACGCGAAGGCCTCGGATGCCGGCGCGAAAACGAAACTTACCGTTTGGGGCCGAGACCTTCCGGACGACGGCGCGGACCACGCGTACGTCAAGAATCTCATCGCCAACTTCCAGAAGGCGAACCCGGACATCGAGCTCGAATACATCGCCCTCGGAGACCCGGGACTCGCCGACAAGACGAAGATCGCCATGGCCGCGAACCAAGCCCCCGAAATCGTGCAGAGCTGGGGCGGCTCGGTAATGGGCGGATACGCGGACGCGGGACGACTGCTCGACCTGACGAGCGAGCTTTCCGCCGTTCCCGGCAGCAAGGCCGCGAGCGCGGCGATGAGCTGGAAGGGAAAGACGTACGGCGTCGCGCCGTTCTTCGCGGTCGCCGGCATTTTCGCGAACGAGGGAATTTTCAAGGCGCAGGGACTCACCGTCCCCACGACGATCGAAGACATGGAAAAAACCTGCGACAAGCTGATGGCCGCGGGCATTCAGCCCTTCGCGTGCGGCGCCAAGGATAAATGGCCGCCCCTCGCCATGTACATGTATCTCGTGAACCGCGTCGGAGGAGACGCGTTCGGCATGGCGCAGAGCCGCAAGGGATCGTTCGATTCCGACGCCTTCGTGAAAGCCGCGCAGATCTACCAGAAATGGATAAAGAAAGGATACTTCGGGCCGAAGCCGCTCGGCGAGAGCTACACCGACGCGCAGACCGTCATCGCCACCGGAAAGGCCGCGATGATCGTCACCGGCTCGTGGATGTGCGCACAGTTCAGCAACAAGGAATTCACCGATCAGACCATCGGCTTCTATCCCTTCCCCGTTCTCGCCTCGGGCGGAATCGGAAAGGCGACGGACTGCATGGGCATGACCGACATCGGATTCATCGCGACGAAAACCGCCGCGGACCCCAAGAAAAAAGAGGCCGTCGTCCGCTTCATGAAGTACGCGATGAGCGTCGAGGCGTGCGCGTTCGAGCCCGGCCGCATCTGCTCCGTTCCCGGCGTGAAGGCCCCGAGCCCGCTGACCGGCATGGCCTCCGGCGTGTTCTCCAAGGCGCAGTCCGTGCAGTTCTGGTGGGACCAAGACCTTCCCCCGACCGTCACTTCACCGCTTAACGACACGATACAGACCTTCTTCCTTCCCAACGCGGACGTGAAGGCCGAGCTCTCGAAGTTCGAGAGCCTCGCGGTCGAGAACATCGGGCCCGTCAAGAAATAACCGTCGTATCTCAGTAACAAGCGCTCCCGACGCCGTCCTTTGCCGGCGCGTCGGGAGCGCCCTTATCACCTGGAGGATTTTTACATGCGCACACCCGAACGGCAAAGACGCGGCCAACACTACATTCTTTCCGACAGAAACGTATTCGTCGCGCTATGCGTCTTACCCGCGCTCCTGTTTCTCGGAATATTCCTGTACTACCCCATCGTCGAGACTTTCCGGCTCTCGTTCATGCGCGCTTCCGGCCTTGGCGGGGAAACGTTCATCGGCGCGCAGAACTATCTCTCGCTCATTAAGGACCCCGAGTTTCAAGCGGGTATCGTTCACGTTTTCGGGTGGGCTTTCTGGAGCATCGTCATCCAAATACCGCTCGCCTTTTTCATCGCGTTCTCGCTTACGTTCTACGCGAACCGCATGACGAAACCGCTGCGCGCGATTTATTACCTCGCGAACGTGCTTCCGTCGGCGATAACCGCCATGCTCGGCATATTCGTTTTCTCGTCGTCGAACGGCATCATCGCCTCCGTCGCGGAGTCGCTTAACTGGAAATGGCTCGCCGACATCGACTTTCTCGGCAACCCGAACATCGCGTTTTGGACGGTCTTCACCGTCGCGACCTGGACTTACACTGGATTCCCCATCATTTATTTGATGTCGCGCATAGAGCAAATACCCACCGAGGTAAAAGAGGCCGCCGAGCTCGACGGCGTCACCGGGTGGAAATACGCGTTTCACATCGTCCTCCCCGACCTCGGCTATCCGATGCGGATTCTCGCGGTCCTGTGCACGATCGGCAGCCTGAAACTCTTCGACCTGCCGTACATGATGACGACCGGCGGACCCGGCAACGCGACGGTCACGCTCGGCATCACGCTGTACCGGCACGGGTTCATCAACTGGCAGTACGGCAAGGCCTCGGCGATCGGCGTGGTCATTTTCGCCCTGTCGCTCATTTTCACGATCGTCCAGTTCAGCTGGCAAAATTCCGAAGGAGACGCTAAATGACGTTCGCACCAAAACCGCTCAGGCTCCGCTACGGATTTCCCGAATTCATCGCGACGATCGTCCTCGCGCTCTTCGCGGTCGTCGTGATTTTTCCGCTCGTTTTGCCGTTCCTGTTCGTATTTAAGACCCAGCTCGAGTACGCGTACAACCCGTGGTCTTTCCCGAAGTCTCTCTATCTCGTCAACTTCAAGGAAGCGTGGGTCGCCGTCCAGATCGGGCAAGGGCTCATCAACACCTTCATCGTCTGCATCGGAGCGATCGTCTGCACGATTCCCGCCGCGGCGCTCGCCGGCTACGTGTTCGCGCGCTACAAGACGCGGTTCACCGAGGTGCTTTTTTACGCGATCCTCATCGGCTATTTCGTGCCGGTGCAGATGGTGCTGATCCCGCTCTACAAGTTCAACATCGCGATCGGTCTCGCGAATACCCTGCCCGGGCTCTTCCTCCCGATGGGCGCGTTCGGAATCCCCTTCTGGACGCTCATTTACCGATCGTTTTTCCAAAGCCTCCCCGGGGAGCTTGCAGAGGCCGCGCGAATCGACGGAGCCGGGCACGGGGGAACTTTTTTCCGCGTCATGCTCCCGCTCGCCGCTCCCGCGACGTACCTCGCGTTCCTGCTCGTGTTTATTTCCGGGTGGAGCGATTACTTCCTGAGTCTCATCATGCTGAACGATCAGCGGCTTTTCACCATGCAGCTGCGCGTATCGCAGTTCCTCAACGCGTACGGCACCGGCCGCATGCCGCGCTACGCCGCCGCCGCGATCATTTCCGCCGCGCCGACCGTCATTCTCTACGCGATCGGGCACCGGTGGATCATTCGGGGAACCTTGGCGGGAGCGATTAAGGAGTGAAGCGACTACCGTATCGGAACCCGGTCATTCCCGGGTTCCATCCCGACCCGAGCGTGTGCCGGGTCGGAGCCGATTATTATCTCGTAACGTCGAGCTTCGAGTTTTTTCCCGGCATCCCGATTTTTCACAGCAAGAACCTCGTGAATTGGGAGCTCGTGTCCCACGCGATAACGCGCGACGAGCAGGTCAATTTAGTCGGGGCCGGCGCGTCCCGCGGGCTCTACGCGCCGACGATCCGCCATCACGACGGGGAGTTTTACGTCACGGTTACGAAAGTCGACGATGAGGGAAACGTTATTCTCCGAAGCGGCGACGTCACGGGACCTTGGTCAAATCCCGTCCGCGTGGACCAGGGAGGGATCGATCCCTCGCTTTTTTTCGACGACGACGGCACCGC
>QKAR01000115.1 GCA_003246335.1 Spirochaetales bacterium
AGGCGCCGCGAAGGACGCCGGCGGGGCCCGGGTCCCGAGTATATACGGTTATCGCGAAGACGGCGAGCGCGGCCGAAACGAAAAATAGGGAGTACGTCCAGCGACGGCGCGAATTCCTCAGTAATAGGCGAAGGGCGAAGCCGGCGGAAAACGCCAGAACGGCGCCGATTACGCCGATAGGTTTCCACGACGCGGGAATAACCGGCAGGGTCGCCCCAAATCCGAGAGCCGACTCGGCCTCGAGCCGTTCTGCGCGCGCCCGCCACGGCAGAAGGGATGCATACTCGTCGCGCCGCAATCGGGCGAGTCGCTCCGATTGGTCCCCCGTACCGGCTTTCGCCGCGACGGAAACCGAGGCGTCTGAAGCGCGCTTACCGTCGGTCGCTTCGGAAAAAGCCTTACGAACGGAACTCGGGACCGCTTTCTCCGAAGAAGCAACCGGTACAGAGGGTATATACGCCTCGACCGCCTCGCTCAGAATGGTACGTTCCAGTCCGTCATTACCGACGTAGGTCAATTCCGCGGAGGGAAGCCGCACGCGACCGGCCACGAGCGGCGTCCAGTCCCAAGCACCGAGCAAAACGGGAATGTCCGCGCTCGCGTCGATACGGCGACCGACCGCCGAAGTCGTCCCCCCTGAAGGGGCGCGTTCAACGATTGCGTCTTCCGGCGGGAAACAGCTTACCGCGCGCACGGTTCCGGTGAATGAGGCGAATAACTCAATGCGGCTCGCGATTCCCGTACCCCGCTTCTCCGACGCGATTTTCCAGGAAAGCCGCGCGGCCTCAACCGAGGGCGCGGCGGCGACGGTCAAGCGAATCGGGGAAATCTCGGTCGTTTGCCCAAACGCCGATATCTCGAACGGGCCGAGCGTATACGAACCCGCCTCGCCGGCTACCCACTCGCGAGTCACGACCGTCGCGAGGGCATCGCCCTGTCGCACGCGTTCTTTCCGCCCAGCCGTCAGCGTGAACGAGGGGGGAATGCCGCTTTCGGCGTAGATGACCCCGTCGGGAACGACGTCGCGAACGATGAACTCAACCCGAACGGTCTCCCCCACGAGGGGCTCGAACGAGGATACCTGCGTCTCGACCGGAGCGGCGAAAATTCTCGCGACGCCGAAAGACAGCGAGAGGATTAATAGTCTATCGCGTCTGCCGAAGCCGACGCGTCGTCGGTCGCGTTTTTCCATCGATCCTGTTCCTTTTTTCTTACCAAGTTAAATATGGCCGCCGATCCGTCGTCGCTTTGCGCTTGCTCGGAAAACGCGGACGAGGACGGCGACGAGCGGGACTTTTCCTCGCTCAAGGCGCGTTCGCTCAATTCTAGGTTAATTTTAGCGTCAATCGCCGCCGAGCCGTTTTTGAGCGACTCGCGAAAACAATGGGCCGCCTCGTCGAATTCGCCGCGGCGATACGCGATGATGCCGGCTTGGTACCATACCGAGGCGCGAACTTCCGCCGAGGACGACGCCTTGATCGACGCGAGACGCGACAGGGCCGGGTCGTACTCGTCTTGCGAGAGATACGTCGAGGCAAGGCCGAAAACCGCGTAATCGGACAATCGCTCGTCGTCCGAAGCCCTCGCGAAGGCCTCGCTCTCCAAAAATGCCGAAGCCGCTCGAGACCAGTCGCCGCGCGACCAGGAAAGCGTCCCGTCCAGGATACCGAGATGGCCCCGCCAGGTTTTCGCGCAGCCGGAGAGGATCGCGCTCGAAATCAAGCAGAGAAAGAGAATATTCGCGCGTCGCGTTTTCCGGAATCTCATTTTCTGCGCCATGACGGACCTCCTTGCACGAGACCCGCGCAGAAAAAAAGCAGGGCGGCGGTTAAAAACGCCGCATAGCGATACACCGGCTTTGGGCTGTAGGATACGCGTCGGTCCTTACCCGCCGACGGCCCTATCGCCGAAAGAATAACCCGCGCCGAGCCGGAATCCAGCCCCGTTACGTACGCGCTACCCCTTCCCGCGACGCGGACCGCGCGGCGCAACGGCTCGTCGCGGAGGGCGGTAACGACCGGTTGCGGCGTTTGAGCGCGCGGCCGCGAGTTAATTTCAGCTCCCGACGCCGTACCGATTCCGATAATCAGTAGCCGAGCGCCCGATTCGCCGACTGCCCGCGCGGCGTCATCGAGGGAACCGGATGTTTCGTCGCCGTCGGTCATGAGCACTATCGTTCGGGCGGAAGCCCCGCTCGGGGGAAACGCTTCAAGCGCGGCGAGCACTCCCGCGGCGATATCGGTGCCCGGAGCGGAGAGAACCGCCGGAGTCAGGGCCGCGAAGAGGTCGGTAACCACCCTGCTGTCGGAAGTGAGGGGGATCGCGAGGACGCTTTTCCCTTTGGCGAGAACGACGCCAATTCGCGCGTCCGGCATTCTCGCCACGAGCATGGAGGCGTAGGAGGAGGCGAACGCCAATCGCGAAGGGGGAACGTCGGCGACCGACATGCTGCGGGAAACGTCCATGACGAACATCACCGCCTCGCCCTCTTGCTGGGTCGTCTCAAGCTCGCTCCCCCACCGGGGTCCCGCGGCCGCGCAAGCGAGCATGACCCACGCGAGCGAAAAAAATACCGCGCGGCGCCGAATGGCGGACGTAATAGCCTCGGGAGAAAATCCTTCGGCGCGGACCACGAACGGGATCAATCTGTCGCGGAACGCGCGAACGCGCGCGACGTATAGGGCGAACGCGGGGATAACCGCGAGGGCAAGCAAAAGATAGGCGGGCCGCTCGAACGCGTGGATCATACGATTGCCCCCATGCCGATCCTGCGTACAACCCACGTAAAGGCGAATAGGCCGAGGGAGCACAGAATGAATGGCAGTTCAAGGGGGTCCTCGACCGATCGAGTCCATGCGGCGTGAGCAGCCGGGACGGTCGAGCCGATTTCCTTGAACAGGGCGTCGAGCAAGTCGCGGTTCCCGGCCGAAATGTACCGGCCGAGGCCGCGTGTGGCTATGTCGCGGAGCGCGGTTTCGTTAAACTCGGACTGTAGGACGCCCGTATACCGTCGGCCCGTCGAGGGATCGGTGTACTCAAGAGGAACCTCACCCTTCGTGCCGATACCGGCGACGAATAAACCGATGTCGTTCTCCGGCAAAATCGACGCGGCCGTCTTGGGGTTGATTGACCCGGTATTGTTCTCGCCGTCGGTTAATAGCACGATCCACGACCGCGCGTTCTTCGCGCCGACTAAATGCGCCGCCGCGACGGCGATGCCCATTCCCAAGGCGGTACCGTCCCCGAGCTCCCCGACTTTTAGCGAGTCGAGCCGCGAGAAAAAAGCGTCGCGGTCGATCGTCGGGGGAACGAGCAAGGCGGCGTCGCTGCCGAGCGCTACGAGACCGAAGGAATCCCCCCCCCGGCGCTCGGCGAAAGCGCGAATGCTCTTGCGCGCGGCGTCAAGGCGCGACCCCGCGCCGATGTCCCGCGCGGCCATCGACGGGCTCACGTCGAGCACGAACATGACGGCGGTACCCGCGCCGGTATAGACTTCTTCCCGACGGTAGAGCACGGGCCCCGCCAAGGCGCAGCACACCGCGGCGAAACCGATCGACGCGGTCGCGACGGAGAGGAACGAGGCGAACGCGTAGGCCGGCGAACGCCAGCGGAACGGGCGACCGCCCCAATCGCCGAGCGTCAGGGGAAAATCGAATTTGCGCAGTAAGCCCGCCCGACGCAAGGCGAAAAAAAGCGGGATTAAGGCGATGGCGAACAGAGCCGCCGGTCTGCTAAACCCGAGCATGAGCGGAAACCTCCCCCTCCCGAGCGAGCTCGGAAAGCGCGGCGTCGTGGGCCGATTCGAGCGATTCGGACAACTCGCGGGCGAGCGCGATGAAATCGGGCCAATCATTTTCTTCCGCCCCGCCAAAGCGAGCCCGATCCGACGCGGCGAAAAGAGAGACCACCGAGGACGAAAGCCGCGCGCAGCCGGGGAGCGCGGAAACGCGATCTCCGATCTCCGCGCCGGTCAAGGATAAAAATCCGTCAAGATCGCCGACGCACAGCGCGCCGAAGTACCGTCGGGCGGACAGCGAAAAAGCCGAGAGCCACCGAGCCCGGTCCGGCCAAAACGGGCGCCGCTCCAGCCGGCGCAACTCGCGAGAGAAAAGGGAAACCCTCCTGCCGGCGAGGCGCTTTCCCGGGGCTTGCCTGATAATCCGCCGAAACCAGAATCCCGCCCAAAAGAAACCTACCGCGGCCGCGAGCGCGAGTGCCGTCAATCCGTACAGCAGCCACGTCGTCCCGGGAACGAGCAGGGGGGACCGGGCTCCTTGAATCGACGAACGTCCCGTTTTCTCGACGATCGAGGCGATGCGCGCCTGCGGGGGCGCGACCCGAACGCCCTGAAGGGCAAAGGTAGGCAATGAAACGGAGCCCGAAACCCAGGGGATGAAGCGGATCGTCACCGACGCGCTCGCTCCGTTCGGAACGACTAAAACCGAAACGACGGTAACGTCGTCGGAAGGGAGAATGTTTTCACTCGGCACCGAGTACACGGCTCCGTTTTCGAGCGACGACGCGAACGCGCCGGTCTCAAAGGTAAAATCCGCCGAGTCGCCGACAAAGGTCTCGTTGGGGATTAAAATACCCTGGGCTGACAATCGCCATGAAAGGGAAATGAGAGTAATAGTAAGAATTATCGCGCGACGCGCTGAAACCCTCATCGGTTACCGCCCTCCCCGGGAGGAAGGAACCGGAGTCCTGGCGGCCGCGTTGCGAGCGCTCGTCTTTTTGCCGACTAGCGAGCGACCGCCCGAAAAGAACCGAGAAAGTTCCCGAACCGAGTCGTCCTCGGTCGAAATCGAGAGAGAGGCCGCGCCGCGCCGCGCGCACACGCGTTCCCAATACGCGATCGACTCGCGGCAATCGAGCGCCCACGAATCACGAAGCGAGGACGACCCCGTGGGGATCGCCAGGCGAACTCCCGTTTCGGGATCGTGAAACGGCACGTAGCCCGCCGAGGGCAACGCCTCGTCCGCCGGCGACATCACGCGAATGGCGAGCGTATCGTGGCGACGGGCGAGAATCCCCAACGCCTTTTCGTAGCCGGTCGTCCTAAAATCGGAAACGATCACCACGAGAGACCGGGCGCGCAGTATGCGCGAGGCTCCCGCGAGGGCATTCGCCAAGGCGGAGCCGACGACGACGCGCTCTACTCGGTCCATCGACGAGAGAATCGCGAGAACTTGGTCCCTGCCGGCGCGCGGCTTCAGGACTTTTCCCAGCGCGCCGTCGAACGACACGAAGCCGACGGGACTCGCGTTGTGCTCGGCCGCGAAAGCGACGAGAGCCGCGACTTCCAGGGCTTTCTCGCGCTTCGAAACAGAGCCGGGAGCGGTATCCATCGAAAGGGATCGGTCGACGACGAGGAAGACCGTCAATTCCCGTTCCTCTCGGTACATTTTGACGAAGGTCCGCGCGTTTCGGGCGCTTACGTTCCAGTCTATCGACCGAATATCGTCGCCGCGCTCGTATTCCCGAACGCCGTCGAATTCCATGCCGTGGCCCCGGAACCGCGAGCGAAAGGAACCCGCGCGCATTCCCTCGGAAATCGTGAGCGCGGAGAGCTTAAGGTACCGTGCGCGATCGGCGATGTACGGGCGATCCATCCGGCTGACCTTACGGTAGGGGAACGATGCCGAGGATATCGGCGATGACGTCGTCGGCGGTAAGTCCGTCCGCGCCGGCCTCGTAGGAAAGCACTAACCGATGCCGCAGGACCGCTGGTGCGACCGCCTTAATATCCTCGGGAATGACGAAGTCGCGCGCCTCGAAAAGCGCGTGGATGCGGGAGCAGATACCCAGCGCGATGCTCGCGCGAGGAGACGCCCCGAAGGCAATATATTTGAGGTAATCGTCGCGCTGACGACGGTCTTTGCGCACGTCCGAAAGGGGTCTCGTCGCCGCGACGAGGGACACGAGGTAACTCACCAAGGCTTCGTCGCATCGCACGGCGGCAAGATCGGCGCGCACGGCGGAGAGTTCGTCGGGACCGATTACGGCGGAAAGACGACCGGTCCCGCGACCGCCCGCGGAAACGGAAGCCGCGGAGGATCTCACCGCAATCCCGCCGGAAAGCGAAGCGGACGATTTCACGATCTCCGCTTCCTCGGAAAGGGTCGGATACGGCAAAACGATTTTCAGGAGGAATCGGTCGAGCTCGGCCTCGGGCAACGAATAGGTACCTTCCTGCTCAATTGGATTTTGCGTCGCGAGGACAAAAAAAGGATCGGGAAGAGGATAGGAAGTATCGCCGATCGTGACTTGCCGTTCGGCCATGGCCTCGAGCAAGGCGGACTGAACTTTGGCCGGCGCGCGGTTTATCTCATCCGCGAGAATGAGGTTGGCGAAAACTGGGCCTTTCCGTACCGAAAACGCCATTTTCGACTGCTCGAACATCAGCGTTCCGATTAAGTCCGCCGGCAGGAGATCCGGCGTAAACTGAATACGGCTAAAATTGAGGGCCGCGATCTCGGCGAACGTTTTCACCGCGAGGGTTTTCGCGAGTCCGGGAACGCCCTCAAGCAACACATGGCCCCCGGCGATAAAGCCCACGAGAATGCCGTCAATGAGCTCTTTTTGGCCGATAATCCTCGTGCCCATCTCAGACCTGCACGCATCGATAATGGACAGAGTCCGCGCAAATCGTGCCGGATGTTCCTTCATTTCGCACCGTCCCGCAATAAACTGTATGTTTTTCATTGTAACCGCCAAAACGGTTGATTGACAACCGGTCGCAGTCCATTGTATAGGAATACTATCATGTCAACCCAATCAAACATCAATCCGCTCGCGGAAGAATTAAACGCGATTTTGGCGCCCTGCGTCGCCGGGCGGTTACTTTCGGACCTGGGAACTCGTCTGTATTTTCCCAAGGGAATCATAGCCCAAAGCGCCGAGGCGAAAAAACTCGGTAAAACGGCGAACGCGACTATCGGAATGGCTTGCAAAGACGGCAAGCCGATCATGCTTTCGGCGCTCAAGGATCAACTTCCGGGCATGACGAGCGCGGAAGCGGTGGCCTACCCGCCCACGGCCGGAAACCCAGACTTGAGAAATCTCTGGCTTGACGCCATCCGCAAAAAAAACCCTTCCCTGGGAAGCGCGAAAATATCGCTACCCGTGCTCGTGCCGGGACTCACGGCGGGCATATCGTACCTCGCGGACCTTTTCCTCGGCGAAGGCGCGGTGCTCTTGACCGGAACGCCCGCATGGGACAATTACGTGCTCATCGCCGAGGCGCGCCGGAACGCGTCGTTAAAGGGCTTTAACCTTTTTAAGGGAAACGGCTTCGACACCGAGGGTTTCAACGACGCGATTATGGAAGAGGCGAAAACCGGTTCCGTGCGCGTGCTCCTCAATTTTCCGCAAAATCCCTCGGGATACAAACCGACCCGCAATGAGGCGGTCGCCATCGTAAAGACCCTGAAAACGGCGGCGGAAAGCGGCGCGAGCGTTCTCGTGTGGTGCGACGACGCCTACTTCGGCCTCGACTACGAAAAGGACATCGAGCCCGAATCCCTTTTCTCCCGACTCGCGTCCTTGCACGAGAATATTCTCGCCTGCAAGATCGACGGACCAACGAAAGAAGACTACGTATGGGGTCTCAGGACGGGATTCATCACGTTCGGCTCGAAAGGCTTAGACGAGGCGCAGTACGAGGCGCTCGTGAAAAAACTCATGGGCGCGATTCGGTCTTCCGTCTCCTGCGCCGCGGCTCCCTCTCAAAGCTTGATGGCCAAGATCATCATCGATTCCCGCACCGAGTCCGAAAAGGCGGAAAACCGCAAAATGCTGGAAGAGCGCTACCGCATCGTCCGAAACTTTATCGACGCGCATGCCGCGAGCAAGGCGCTTACCGCCCTCCCCTTCAACTCGGGATATTTCATGAGCATGCACTGCAACGGGTTTGGCGCGGAAGATTTGCGGCTGAAACTTCTGAACGAGCATGGCATCGGGACGATCTCCATCGACCCCGAGCACTTACGCGTGGCGTTCTCGTCGGTCGACACCGAAAAGCTCGAACCTCTCTACGAGACGATTTTCAAGGTCGCCGAAGAGCTCGCGAAAAAATAGCGAACGACGGCGAAAAAAAAAGCGGGTCCAATCGGCCCGCTTTTTTTATTTTCCGATGAGATATCGGCCAATCTCGGCCAGTTCGGGAATTTGGAGGCCGACGGTTCGACCCTTGGGATTTTTGCGCTGATCGTACTCGACGGCGCGAATATACAGCTCGTTCACGAGATCGGCGAGAATCGACAAATTTGCGCCGAAATTATTCACCGCCATGTCCCGGTAAATTTTATTCGAGTCGTTTCCGGTAGACTCGGCCATGTTGCGGATGTTGGGGAGAACGTTCACCCGAACGAGATAGATGAAGCGCGCCATGCCGTGAATTTGCCGATAGAGCTCATCCAGATGAATGCCTTGCGTGGAGACCGCGTCGGTCTGCTCGGTAAGCGCCGAAACTTGGCGGGACAATTCACCTTCCGAAAGGATTCCGGTCAAATACGGGCGGAGAAACCGAGTGGCGATGTTTTCGTTGTACTGGTCGGCGACCTTCAGTACCGAGGCGATAACGCCGGGATCCTTTATCAGCATACGTGCGTTCAGTATACACGCTAACGCGGGATTGACAAGCGGGAATTCTCCCCATACAGTACTGCCATGCAAAAACGACATTCCGCGCGCGGCGCGCTCGCCCTCATCGCATCGATGCTCGTCGCAGCGATGTTCGCTTCCTGCGCGAACGGCGATGACGGCATCACCGTAATTTGGACGAATCAGGCGGAATTCGCGTCGTACGCCGAGCTCTTTAACGCGAGCCAAAGTCGCTACCAAGTCGTCGTCGAGTACAAAGAAAATCCATCCGGGGACCTTCTCGCCTCGGATCGCGAGATCCCCGATCTCATCATCGGGCCCTGGCTCAAAAACGAAAAAACCCGAGCCCGACTCAAGCCGCTCGACTATCTTTTCACCGAACTCCGAATCAGTTCCGGACGCTTTTATAAACCGCTGCTCGACCTCGGAAACGTCCGGGGGCAACAATATCTTTTGCCGGTCAGCTTTAACCTTCCAGCGGTCATTTTCTCTACCGACATGAAAGACCTCGTTACCCAGGATTTTTCCCTCTCGCTCGACGAGATCAAAGCGATCGGATCGGAATTCAACGAAAAAAACGAAAAAAACTACGTAAAAATGGGATTTTCCCCCCGATGGACGCCGGAATTCCTTTATATCGCGGCACAGCTCTACGACACGAGGTTCGAGGAAGGCTCGCCTCTTTTTACCTGGAATAAAGAATCCCTCGAGACAGCCGTGACCTACCTGCGGGAGTGGACGCGTTCGGTCAATACCTCGGCAACGGCTGAAGACGATTTCCAGTTTAAGTACCTCTACGACCCGCCGTATACGCTCGTCACAAAAAGCCGAAGTCTATTCTCCCTGATGGAAAGCGACGAATTGTTCGTGTTGCCGCACGATAAAATCCAAAATATCGACTTCCGTTGGATTACCCGCGAGGGTAAGGCGCCCGTCCGAGACAACATCGTTTATTTGGGTATTTGCCGGAAAGCAAAGCACCGAGCCGCCGCGGAAGCGTTTATTGAGTGGTTCTACGACGATAAAAACCAACGACTCATGCTGGAGCGCAGCAAAAAAATGGGGACAATGGACCGAACCTTCGGCATTTCAGGCGGTTTCTCCGCCATTCAAACGGTAAACGAAAAAACATTCCCGGTTTTTTATCCATCGCTGCTCGCGCACGTGCCGCCAAAAAACGAACTTGCGGTTCCCCGAATTCTTCCGAATCACTGGGAAACATATAAAGCGGAAATCGTCATCCCGTACTTAGTCGACGCGGTGGGCGCCGCGCCGGGCAAAGAAAGCTCTGTGTCTCCGCTCGAACACCGTATCTCAGACTGGCAAAAAACGCACTAGAGGCCCGATTTTCCTCAGGGTAGCGCCATTCCTTCCGATAAATAAAATAGGAAGGAGGTGCGCATGTACTCAAATGTTGACCCTTTGCGGACTATGTCAGTGTCCATGATGCCTGTCGCTTCCGCGGGCGGACGGATGTACGTCCCCGTAAACCCCAGCCAATTTGGCTACGCCCAATTTCAATATGTCGCGGGGTACCCAGCCCCCTCGGGACAGTCCGGCATTTCCATCGACAAAGTGAAAATCCTCGATACACTTATCAATCAACTCGTCAGTATGAAGCAGAAAAACGTGGACACGAACGTCACGAAACGAGGCATTATGAGCGACTCGCAAATTGACGGACTCATCAAACAATACCAACAGCAAATTCAAACGGTTACCGCAACCGCGCAAAACATGCCGTATATTCCGAACCTTCCGCAAACGGGCGCGATTTTCAACCTCGTAGCGTAAATAATCGCACTAAACGACCGAATACCGCAAAAAAAGGCCCTGAATTTGTCAGCTTAATCTTACATATCTTGCATATTTTATCTAAATCCGCTACTTTATTATCGATTGATGGTAGTTCCATTCTTCACTATTCAAGCCTATGGTTAAGGAGCAATTATGACGATTAATGACATCAAGCACCCCAAAGTTAAAGCGTGGGTCGAGGAAGTCGCCAAGCTGACCACCCCGGACAGCGTGTACGTCTGTGACGGTTCTCAAAAAGAATATGACACGTTGATGAAAAAGCTCGTCGACGCGGGAATCGGTATGCCGCTCGCGAAACGCCCGAACAGCGTGCTGTTCCGCTCCGATCCCACCGACGTCGCGCGCGTCGAAAACCGCACGTACATCGCATCGAAGACCAAAGAAGCCGCCGGTCCCACGAATAACTGGATCGATCCCGAAGAACTCAAGAAAACCATGAAAGGCCTCTATGCCGGTTGCATGAAGGGACGCACCATGTACGTCATTCCCTTCTCCATGGGTCCGGTCGGTTCCAACATCGCCAAAATCGGTATTGAAATTACCGATTCCGAATACGTCGTTTGCAACATGGACATCATGACCCGCGTCGGAACGAAGGTCCTCGACGTGCTCGGCACGAGCGGCGAGTTCGTCCCTTGCCTCCACTCGGTTGGCAAGCCCCTCGCGAAGGGCGAGACCGACGGCGGCAAATGGCCCTGCGCACCCCTCGACAGCAAATACATCTCCCACTTCCCGGAAGAGCGGACCATCTGGTCCTACGGTTCCGGCTACGGCGGAAACGCCCTCCTCGGCAAGAAGTGCTTCGCGCTCCGCATCGCGTCGGTTATCGCCCGCGACGAGGGATGGCTCGCCGAGCACATGCTCATCCTCAAGCTCACAAATCCGAAAGGCGAAGTTAAGTACGTTACCGGCGCTTTCCCGTCGGCTTGCGGAAAGACCAACCTCGCGATGCTCATTCCCACCGTCCCCGGATGGAAGGTTGAGACCATCGGCGACGATATCGCTTGGATGAAGTTCGGAGCCGATGGCCGACTCTACGCCATCAACCCCGAAGCCGGTTTCTTCGGCGTCGCTCCGGGAACCAACGAGCAGTCCAACAAGAACGCGATGGAATCGATCAAGAGCAACACCATCTTCACGAACTGCGCGCTCACGAAAGACGGAGACATTTGGTGGGAGCAGATCGGTTACGACGCCCCCGGCGAGCTCGTGGACTGGAACGGCAACAAGTGGGTTCAGGACAAGGGCAATAAAGAGCAGAAACCCGCCGCTCACCCGAACGCCCGCTTCACCGCGCCTGCCAAGCAGTGCCCGGCCGTCGCGAAAGAATGGGAAGATCCCAAAGGCGTTCCGATAAGCGCGATCCTCTTCGGCGGACGCCGCCCCTCCACCATTCCGCTGGTTCACCAGAGCAAGAGCTGGAACCACGGCGTGTTCCTCGGATCGATCGTCGGCTCGGAAATCACCGCCGCCGCGCTCGACCTCAAGGCTGGAACCATCCGCCGCGACCCCTTCGCCATGCTTCCGTTCTGCGGATACAACATGGGCGACTATTTCGCGCACTGGATCAACGTCGGAAAGAAGAGCACCGAGGATAAACTCCCCAAGATCTTCTACGTTAACTGGTTCCGCAAGAACGAGGCCGGCAAGTTCATGTGGCCCGGATACGGCGAGAACAGCCGAGTCCTCGCGTGGGTGTTCGACCGCTGCAACGGCGTCGACAACGCCATCGAGACCCCGATCGGTTATATGCCGAAAGACGGAACGATCAACACTACCGGTTTGGACGTTTCCGCCGACGACATGAAGAAAATCCTTACCGTGGACGTCGAGGGATGGAAGAAGGAAATCGCGGATATTCGCGAGAATCACTATCCCAAGTTTGGCGCGCATCTCCCCAAAGAGCTCGCCGCCGAGCTTGACGGTCTCGAGAAGAGACTGAACGCCTAATCCGCTAACGGTTTAGCTGACGACGCGCGAGGGGATATTCCCTTCGCGCGTTTTTTTTTGCCTTATCAGTCGATAAGAAAGCCACGCGCGGCGGTCGTTCGCGATTTCGCGACCTCGCTCAACGCACCGCTCCAAAAAAGAGAGCGATTCACCTCCCCAATTAATTTTCTCGCGCGAGCGTCAGTCCAATCGGCAAATGGTCGGAATAGCCCGTCCCACTAAAGGCCTCGTATCGGATCGGCGCGCAGCTCTCGTCCGCGAAAGGCGAAAGGCCTATCGGCTCGAAAGAATCCACGCGCCAAAAGACTTCGCCGGAGCCGTTCGCAGAATAAAAAAAATGATCGATCGATTCCCAGCTCCCGCGAAAAAAATAGGAACCGAGCGGCCTATTTTCCCCGATGACAGAAGTTCGAGAGTAAAAGTCTTCCCAAGGATTTTCAAATTCGCGCAGGATCGTGAATTCGTCGAGGCTTTGATTAAAGTCACCGCACGCGACCCAAAACCCGTCATCAACCTTGAGAATTCGATCCCGAAGCAGAATTTCCTGCCGAGCGCGAAGAGTATCGGTCGGATCTCCCTCCGAGTCGCCGATTTTCGATTTCCAATGCACGGCGAAAACGCGGACCGTCTCCGCACCCACCGCGATCGACGCTTCCAGCAAAGGACGAGTCGAAATATCGCCCGACCAAATGCCGTGCGCGGTCACCGACAGTATCGGATAGCGGGATAGTATCGCCGAGGCGAAGGCTGAACCGCGCGTCGGAGGAACGAAAGCGGCATAGCGATAGCCGTTTTGTCGGGGAATCCGATTACAGGCGTCGTACACGACGCGCTCGTTCTCTATTTCCTCAAGGACGACGATATCGGGGCCTTCATCGCGAGCCATGCCCAACCGTTGGCCGCAAAGCAAGATCACGGAAACAAGACGATCGAGTCGGGTTTCATATTTTTCGAGCGACCATTTTCCGCCCGCTGTCGAAAATTCCTTAAACTCCGATCCATCGTCTATTGCGTCGAAAAAAGTTTGCGCGTTCCAGGCCAATACGGTGAGACGGCGCGCGGTCGAACCTCGAGCGCCCGAGGCGCACGAAGAAAGTTCAAACGTTAGGCAGAAAAACGCGACGGCAAAAAAAAAGTTCCGGAAACTCATTGAAGCCCCCGGAACCCTTATCGCGGCAATTTCGACGAAATGGCCTGTTTTGCCCCAACTCGAGGCAAAAGAATTTTACACGTTAAATTTGAAGAAAATGACGTCTCCGTCAGCGACGACGTAATCTTTACCTTCCTGGCGCAGTCTACCCGCCTCGCGAATTTTTTGCTCGGTTCCGTATTTCACGAAATCGTCGTAGCTATACACCTCGGCCTTGATAAAGCCCTTTTCGAAATCGGTATGGATGACCCCGGCCGCCTTCGGGGCGGTATCGCCCGCGTGAATGGTCCACGCGCGGCACTCGTCCTCTCCGGCGGTAAAGAAGGTGCGCAACCCCAATAAGTGGTAAGCCGCGCGCGCGAGGCTCGTCAGGCCGCTTTCTTCCAGCCCGATTTCCTCGAGAAACGCGAGTTTCTCCTCGGGGCTCTCGAGGTCGGCGAGCTCAGCCTCGAATTTACCGCAAATGACGACGACGTCGGCGTTCGCGCCGGCCGCAATCTTTCGCACCGTCTCGACGTGAGGACTCCCATTTTTCATGCCGTCCTCGTCGACGTTACAGACGAAAAGCTGCGGCTTCATGGTGATGAGGTGGCAGTCGTATATCGCGGCTCGCTCGTCGTCGGACAGTTCTGCGAAACGCGCGCCCCTTCCCGACTGGAGCAACGGCCGAATTTTCGCGATGGCCGCAAGCACGATATCGGCTTCCTTTTGCGCGTCTTTTCCCTGCACGCGCGCGGCCCGAGTCGCTCGGTCGGCGCGCTTATCGACGGTATCGAGGTCGGCAAGCGCGAGCTCGACGTCGATCGTCTCGATGTCGCTCGCGGGATCGACCTTATTGTTCACGTGAATGATGTCGGGATTCTCGAAACAGCGAACTACGTGCGCGATGACGCCGACTTCGCGGATATGGCTTAAGAACTGGTTTCCCAAGCCCTCTCCTTGAGACGCGCCCTTGACGAGACCGGCGATATCGACGAACTCGACCGCCGCGGGAATCGTTTTCTTCGGCTTGAATTGGGACGTCAAGTACGCCAACCGCGCGTCGGGCACGTCCACGATACCGATGTTTGGATTAATCGTGCAAAAGGGATAATTCGCCGCCTCGGCGGGAGCGCTCGTGAGAGCGGAAAAAATAGTGGACTTTCCCACGTTGGGAAGACCGACAATGCCGCAATTTATGGCCATAACGTCCTCAATGGATTTTAACGGAATGAAATTTCCGCCGAACACGGCAGATTTAAGATTAGTGTTATTTTAACCGCGATTTAGGGGAACATCAAGTATGGACATTTTTTCGCGCTTTAAATAAACGACCAAAAAAGGTATAGTGGATGAAAGGCTACGCCCGCGCGGCCTTGAGTTTTCTCATGGAATAAGGAGTGATTACGATAATGGAAAAGAAAAATATCGACTGGTCGAATCTTGGATTCGCGTATATGCCGACGGATAAGCGGTACGTCGCGAATTACCGGAATGGGGCCTGGGACTCAGGAGAACTCACGTCCGAGGCGACCATAACCATGAGCGAATGCGCCGGCGTTCTTCAATACGCACAAACCATTTTCGAAGGATTAAAAGCCTACACCACGGAGGAGGGGAAAATCGTCACGTTTCGCCCCGACTTAAACGCAGAACGCATGGAAAACTCCGCAAAACGGCTTGAAATGCCCGTATTCCCCAAAGAGCGATTCCTTAAGGCCGTCGTCGAGACCGTCAAAGCGAACGCCGCTTGGGTTCCTCCCTATGGCTCCGGCGCGACGCTATACGTTCGCCCCTACATGTTCGGAAGCTCAGCGGTCATCGGGGTAAAGCCCGCCGAGGAATATCAATTCCGCGTGTTCGCCACGCCCGTGGGCCCCTACTTCAAGGGCGGCGTAAAACCGCTCAAGCTCACCATCAGCGATTTTGACCGCGCCGCCCCACAGGGGACCGGAAACATCAAAGCAGGCCTCAATTACGCGATGAGCCTCCACGCGATCGTCTCGGCGCATCATGACGGCTTCGACGAGAACATGTACCTCGACGCGGCGACGCGAACCCACGTCGAGGAAACCGGCGGGGCTAACTTCCTATTCATAACGAAGGATAATAAGGTCGTCACGCCGAAGTCGAGCTCGATTCTTCCCTCGATCACGCGGAGGTCGCTCATGACCGTCGCGAAAGATTACCTCGGACTCGAAGTCGAGGAGCGCGCCGTTCACGTTTCCGAACTCAAGGATTTCGCGGAATGCGGTCTCTGCGGTACCGCCGCGGTCATCTCGCCGGTCGGCATGGTCGTTGACCACGGCAAAGAGATCAAATTCCCGAGCGGAATGGAAAAAATGGGACCCGTCACACAAAAGCTCTACGACACGCTTACCGGCATTCAAATGGGCCGAATCAAGGCGCCGGCGGGTTGGATCACGGTAATTGAATAATACAAACGGAACCGACATCCAAGGCGCGCGCGTGCGTATCACCGGTCGCGTGCAGGGCGTCGGTTTTCGCTATTGGACCGCCTCGCTCGCGCGTTCTTTGAACGTACGCGGCACCGTCCAAAACAGGCCGGACGGCTCGGTTGAAGTAGTCGCCGAGGCCGCCCCGGATATTCTCGAGCGTTTCATCGCGCGCGTCATACAGGGCCCGCCCGGCGCTGAGGTCGCGGACGCCCAAATAAAAACGGGCGATTTTCATCGCCCGTTTCACTCATTCACAATTCTTCGTTAAAAATCAGAAAAGCTCTTTTTTCGCGGGCGGTGCTTCTGTAGCCCCGGTTTCGGGCGTCACGATGTCAAACTGATTCGCTTTCGCGTCGAGTTCATGTACGCGCTCAAGAAGCGCTTCTTGCTTAATGAGATTTATGATTTCCATGCATTGGTTTGGCGTAAATGCAAGTCGAAGTCCGGGAGAATTCGCGCCATCGGCGACTAAATCTCCGTCTTCGTCGACTTCCGGTTCGGTCATATTCGCGACGATAAAGTATGGTTTATTATCCTCAATTAATTGATATTCGAATCTTAGTTTTACGTTGGCGCGCATGGCAGGTGCCATGAGTCCCCACATGAGCAACACAGGCGTTTTACCGAAATACGCGCGTTTCTTGTTATTCTTTTTCGTGAGTAGTCCGTTTTGATAATCTTCAATGTATTTTTGCATCGCCGCAACCATTACCTCTCGGTCTTTTTGCAAAAGCGTAAGGCGAATAAAATTCATTTCGTAATGGAAATCCATTTCTATGGCGTTTCCATTGGGGTAAAACGTAAACATGAACTCGCGAGCTTTTAAGTCGTTGTTGTACTGGCCAAGCGTATTGCCAATGATTTTTCCAAGATCCTGTTTTTCGTAATACCCGAGAAAATCGGGATCTTCAGGGTCGGGTGTTGATTTACACGAGCCCACGAGCGCAGCAAAAGCAAGCGTCAAAAGAACGTAAGAAACATTTCGCAACAGCTTCATATAACCTCCAAATGCGTATACCGATGTTTATAAAATATCCGAGAGGAAGAAGAGTTACAACGAAAAAAGGCCACCCTTTCGGGTGGCCTTTTACGGCTTACGCCGCGTGTGACTCTAGGTCAAACTCTTAGTACGTGATCTTGCAAGCGAAGGTAAGGTCACCCTTATCCTGGCGGGAAGCAACGTCTACGAGCATGAGGTTGTCCTCGTCAGAGAGCGAACCAGTGGTGTAGTC
>QKAR01000142.1 GCA_003246335.1 Spirochaetales bacterium
GAAGTATTCTGTAATGGAATAAGTCCTGGATAAAGCGAGCTTAGGCGGGGACGTATTCCTTTTTGGAATACGTCAGCCCTAAACCAGAATTGACGGGACGAAATGGCCTCAAACATAATGACCCCAATTGCAATGCATCAACATCGAGTAAGGAGGATGTCATTGATGAAACGAATCAAAAAGGTTGCGGCGGGAATTCTGTTGCCGCTCGCGCTGTTCGCGGGTTGCAGCAAATCGACGACGAGCGCGCAGAAGGCCGACGGTAAAAAAATCCTAATCGGTTATACCGTGCCCGACACTTCGGAGAGTTTCCTTTCCGACTTGACTAACAGCGTCAAGAAGAAATTCGACGCCGACGGCATTAACGTGGAAATCGCGAACGCGGCGGGCGATTCCGCGACGCAGATCAGCCAGATCGAGAATTTCGCCACTGCCGGCGCGAAGCTTATCATTGTCATGGCCGTCGACCCGACTTCGGTCTCCGACGCGATTAAGCGCGCGGAAAAGGCCGGATCTCTCGTCCTGACCGCGGGATCGAATCCCGGCGCGTACGACGCGATCATGGCGACCGATCAATTGGAAGACGGAAAGCTGATGGCGAAGATGGCGACTGACTGGATTAATGCGACGTTCCCGGACGCTCCTGACCAGAGCGTCGAGGTCGCGATCCTCGAGTCCCGCGACACTCCCGAGGCGAGCGCTCGCTGCGACGGAATGGCGACGATCGCGAGCCAATGCAGCAAGGCGAAGGTCGTGAACACCGTCGGCGGCATTAAGAAAAACGACCAGGCGCAGGCCGCCATGGAAAACATCATGCAAACGACCCCGAACGTAAAGGTCGTGCTTTGCTACAACTCGGGCGGGGCTATCGGCGTGAACGAGTACGCGATGCGGACGGGAAGCCGCGTGAAGGATCCCTCGAAATTCGCGGCGTTCTGCTCGGATACCGACCCTCAGAGCCTTTCGCTCCTTTCAACTTCCGGCACCAACAAGACGATCGTTCGCGGTATCGTGAAATTCGGAAGCGACGACCTTGCGGGCGACACGTATAACCTGGCCAAAAAAATGGTCATGGGCGAGCCTTACAACAAGGAAAACCCCGATCCTCTCACGCCGATCACGCTCGACAACGTCGCCAAGTTTATCCAGTAACGGGTTCTTGATCGATAGTTCATACGGGGAGACGTCCGTCTCCCCATCTTGAGGCAGGACATACTATGCAATCTGTTTTATCGCTTCGGAACATTACGAAACTGTATCCCGGCGTAATGGCTTTAGACAATCTTTCGATCGACTTTGCGCCGGGCGAGGTGCACGCGCTGCTCGGCGAAAACGGCGCGGGCAAGTCGACTCTCATTAAGGTGATCTCCGGGGCGATCGCTCCGAACGAGGGCAATATCCTTATCGACGGCCGGAAATTCGCGCGCATGACGCCGTTCGAGTCGCGCGCGCACGGCATCGAGGTTATCTATCAGGAATTTAACTTAGTAGATTCGCTTTCCGCCGCGGAAAATATCTGCTTCGGTGAACGTTATGGACGCTTCGTCGATTTCGCCAAAATGAACGAGATCGCGCGCGGCATTTTCAAGCAGTTCAAGATAGACCTCGACCCAGCGGCGATCGTGGAGACGCTGACTCCCGCGCAGAAGCAAATCGTCGAGATCGCGAAATCCATCTCTAAAAAATGCAAGATACTCATCATGGACGAGCCGAGCGCGCCGCTGACGGTGCGCGAGGTGGATACCATGTTCGAGATCGTGCGGCACCTGAAATCCCAGGGCGTTACGATCATATATATTTCGCATCGAATGGAAGAAATATTCGAAATATCCGACCGGGTAACCGTCATGAGGGATGGCCGGTATATCAATACGTTAAAGACCGCCGAGACGACGCGCGACGAACTCATCAGCCTGATGGTCGGGAGAAAGCTGAGTTCCAACTATCCCGAGCCTCGGAACGAGCTCGGCGGCGAGGCGCTCCGCATTGAGCATTTTTCGGGGAACGGGCTCAATGACGTTTCGCTCACTGTCAGAAAAGGCGAGATTCTCGGGATCGGCGGACTCGTCGGCGCCGGCCGCACCGAGCTCGCTCGGCTTATTTTCGGAGCGGATAAAAGAAATTCCGGGGACGTGTATGTCGACGGAAAGAAAATATCGATCGAGAATACGAACGACGCCATTCGCTGCGGCATCGGCCTCATACCGGAGGACCGGAAGACTCAAGGTTGCTTTCTCGAACAGAGCATCGAATGGAACATCGCCTTTAACAACCTGAAGGGACTTTCGTCGACCGGCGTGGTGAGCGCGGGCAAGGTAGAGCGGCTCGCGGAGGATTTCCGGCAAAAGCTGAACATAAAGGCGGTGTCGACGAAGCAAAGCGTTAAGACGCTCAGCGGCGGAAATCAGCAGAAAATCGTCATCGCGAAAACCTTGGCGGGCAACTCAAAGGTCATCATGTTTGACGAGCCAACCCGCGGAATCGACGTCGGCGCGAAGCAGGAAATATACCACCTGATGCGAAGCCTCGCCGAGCAGGGCACGGGAATCATAATGATTTCCTCGGACATGGAGGAACTGCTCGGAATGTCCGATCGGATACTCGTATTGGCCGAGCACAGAATTTCGGGCGAGCTCAAGAAAGAAGAGTTCTCGCAAAACGCCGTTTTAGACCTCGCGTCGCGCTAAGGAGACATTGCTATGAAAATGAATTTCGCCGCATTCGTTCGGAAATACACCATTCCGATCGTTTTTATCTGCCTCATCGTACTTTTCTCGCTCATTAAAAAAGAGTTTTTCTCGATAACCAATTTTAAAAATATTCTGACGCAGCAGTCGTACGTCATCATCGCCTCGGTCGGCCTTACCTTCATTATGATCAGCGGCGGCATGGACCTTTCAATCGGGTATCAGATGTCGCTCGTCGGCGTCATTACCGCGATTTCCATGATGTGGCTCTCGCTCCCGCCGCCGGTCGCGATCCTCATCGGGCTTTTGACCGGTATTATTCTCGGCGTGGTGAACGGGGTCGCCGCGGTCAAGCTCAAGGTGCATCCGCTGATCATCACGCTCGGCACTATGACGATATTCCAGGGAATCTCGTACATCATTTCAAAGTCGAACCCGATCTTCGGTTTGCCCGACGGATTCAAGAGCCTCGGCCAGGGAGAGATTTTTCAGGTCCCCATCTGCGTGCTTTTCATGATCGTGGTCGTGGTCGTCGCGAGCTTCGTGCTCAATAAAACGTATTTCGGCCGCTATGTGTACGCCCTCGGGAGCAACGAGGAAGCGGCGCATCTGGCCGGACTCAACGTCAACCTGACGAAAATTCTCGTGTTCGCCATTTGCGGCTTTTTCGTCGCGATCTCGTCGATTCTGCTCGTCGCCCGCTCGGGAAGCGCGACGTCGGCCATCGGCGTCGGAACCGAGTTTACGGGAATGACGGCGGCCGTTCTCGGCGGCGTCAGTTTCAAGGGCGGAAGCGGAAAGATCGGCGGCGTCGTGATCGGCGTGTTGATTCTCGGCGTGCTCTCGAGCGGAATGCAGATCGTCGGGCTCGGTACGTATCCCCAATACATCGCGAAAGGTCTCGTGCTTCTCGCCGCGATCGGATTGGATAATTATCAGAAGAACGCGAAACTTCGCGAGGCCGAGAAGAAACTAGCCTAAAGGCCGGAGAAATAATCAATGAAAGACCGAAACACAATCGCGAATAAATTCCTTGATGTCCCGTATTGCTCGGCGTCGCCCGCGCAGCGGCTCGATCTGTACCTTCCTCCGGAAGGGAAGGGCCCGTTCCCCGTGCTTTTCCATATCCATGGCGGCGCGTTCAGGATGTGCGACAAGGCCGACTACCAAGTGGACCCATTCCTGAGCGGGCTCGATCGCGGCTATGCGGTCGTGAGCGCGAATTATCGGCTGAGCGGCGAAAAGATATTTCCCGCGGCTGTTTTCGATCTTAAGGCAGCACTCCGCTTCCTTCGCGCAAACGCCGCGAAGTATCGCCTCGATTCCGAGAGAATATTTTCCGTCGGCGGTTCCGCCGGCGGCAACCTTACGCTGATGCTTTGCGTTTCCGCTAATCATCCCGAGCTCGAAGACCTCTCGATGGGAAACGCTGGTTTTTCGAGCGCGGTACAGGGCGGCGTTTCGTGGTTCCCGCCGACGGATTTCCTGAGGATGGACGATGAGCTTGCCTTGAACGGTTTGGGTCCTAGAGACCACTGCGACGCGGACTCGCCTGAGTCCGAATACGTCGGCGGAAAAATCACCGACGTTCCCGCCGCTACGGTTCAGCGCGCGAATCCGACTACCTATATTTCGGACGAGATGCCGCCCCTTTTTATCCAACATGGGAGGAAGGATCATTTAGTGCCCTGGCAGCAGTCGGAGCTTTTCGTGAACGAAGCGCGGAATAGATTGGGCGAAGGACGGGTTCGGTACGAAATAATCGAGGCCGCCGATCATGATGACCCGTTGTTCAAGACTGACGGGAATATGGAAAAAGTCTTCTCGTTTCTCGACGCTTTGCGGTGATGGGTTTTTCACGCTTTTTACATTAGTTAGGCAAAGCGATGAACGTTCCATCGCACGATCGGATGCACGTATACTTTAAATACGTTTTTACTAATCGAGGTCTAATAGAATGAAGAAAAACATCGCATTCGCTTTTGTCTGCGGCGCAATTGTCGGCGTGCTTTCCGTGTCGTGCCAAAGCGCAGGATCGTCGGGTAAACAAGTCTCGCAGGACAGCGGTACCGCGCCCTCCCCAAATCAGGCGCCTGCGCTTGCGACCGGCGACAACAGCGGCGTCGGGGCCGTGAAGGCAACGGCTCCCGCCGCGCCGTTTTCGCTCGATCTCGCGAAGACATTGGCTGCCGGTCAGTATGCGTGGAAATACGTCGACAACGGCGACAATGATTATTATCAGTTGACCGGCGTCGTATACGCGGCGAACGCGAAATACTACGAATGGGCAACCCTGGATATGATGACGCGCGCGCCGAAGCAAAACGGCGCGTATATTGAGTCGCTCAATATATTCGTCCCTGCCGCCTACGTCAGCGGAATCGATAGCAACGGATCGCTTATTATTAACGCCAAGTCCAACCTGAACGGTTTCACCGCGAAAACAGCGCCTATCGTGTACGAGAACAATCAGGCGGGGTATATGACCGGCCTCGCTTCGGATATAAAGACCATGTTCGGGGATAATAAGGCCTATCTCCAAAACGGTTTCGTTTACGTGAACGTTGGCTCGCGCGGCCGCGATACGGGAAATTCCCCCGCGTCCATCGTTGACCTTAAGGCGGGCATACGGTTTCTCCGCGCGAACGCAGCTCTCCTTCCCGGAAATACCGACAAGATGGTTTCGATCGGAACTTCGGGCGGCGGGGAAATGAGCTCCCTCGTCGGCGCAACCGGAAACGTGAGCGACTATTATCCCTACTTATACGAAATCGGAGCGGCGGGCATAGCGAAAAACGGTAATTCCTATAGCTCGACCGTCCGCGATGACGTGTACGGCGCCCAGCTCTACTGTCCCATCGCCGATCTGGAGAACGCCGATATGGCGTATGCCTGGATTCGCTACGACAGCAGCGTCGACGGACAGGGCCCGATGGGTTATCAATTTACCGCCTATCAAAAAGGTTTGGAAAACAATCTCTCGCTCGCGTTCGTCGACTATCTGAATGGGCTTAAACTCGCCGACTCAAACGGCAATCCGCTGACTCTTTCGACACGGCGCTCCGGCACGTATTATGACGCCGTCCTGAACGAAATAAGCAAGGCGCTCAATGCTTTCGTCAAGGCGAAAGCCTGGAAGCAGATCAACACCGCCGGCTTTAACGAAAAACCGAATTATCCGTACGCAAACCTCGGTGAGGCGGAATGGCTCAAGGCTATGTACGGCGATACGAGCTCGTGGCTAAAAAAGAACGGCGACGGAACGTATCAGGTTACCGATATTTCCGCATTTTTCACGGGTACGGCGCTTACGCGCAATAAGGACATTCCGGGATTCGACAATCTC
The DNA here is from genome assembly GCA_003246335.1 of Spirochaetales bacterium. Taxonomy (GTDB): domain Bacteria; phylum Spirochaetota; class Spirochaetia; order Treponematales; family Treponemataceae; genus Teretinema. The sequence goes on from QKAR01000142.1 coordinate 6,034, forward strand.
AAGCAGTCCCAGGAAGGCAACGCCTTCAGCGTGGACCCCGCGTACCACGCGCATTTCTCGGAGTCGATTTACGGCGTGATGGCGAAAAACGACGCGGCGCTTTCCAAACTCGACGGCTATGACCCCGCGTACCTTTCCGGCTACCAGGAATCGACGAACGCAGAGATCAAGAAAGAAGTTTACCTCTATTCCGCGATGCAGATTCTCGCCGATAAGACGAAAAAACCTGACGTCGCGAAATTCTGGCGCATGAGGAAC
>QKAR01000139.1 GCA_003246335.1 Spirochaetales bacterium
GGGAAATTTTCCCCGCCGGATAGAGGATCGTCACGTCGATGCCGGGCACGCCGTGAAAGGCGCTGCCGACCGCGCTGCCGGTATCGCCCGAGGTCGCGACGAGGATGTGCAAGGTATCTTTTTCGCCGCGATTGAAATACGACATCGCGCGCGCCATAAACCGCGCGCCGAAATCCTTAAAGGCGCACGTAGGCCCGTGAAAGAGCTCGAGGACGTACGTCGTCGGGTCGATCGGCGTAATCGGCGCGGTAAACGGGTACGCGTCGACGATGAGGGCCATCAGTTCGTCGTCGGGAATTTCGCCGTCGATAAAGCGCTTGGAAACCTCGAAGGCGATGTCGCGAAACGACGGGCACGGTATTTTGGAGAGAAACGACTCCGGCAGGGCCGGAATTTCGACCGGTATGTACAGACCTCCGGTTTCGGGGTCCATCCCCTGAAGCACGGCGGTCTTGAAGGAAACCAGACGGGATGCGTCCCGCGTATCTCGGTATTTCATGCGATCACTATAGCACACAGCAAGACGCCGCGCAAAGACCGTACGCGGGCTGAAAACGCGCGCGCGGCGCGGTTTCAGCACGCTCGAGAATGGGTGACCGGGGGGTAGCGGAGAAAAGCGAACGACGAGCCGAACTTCCCGAGGGAACGCGATCCTTCGTTCGCTTTTCGAAGCGAGGGGACCCCGCGAAAGTTTGTCGCTCGGGTCCGCGATTGAAGATCGCGCCGCGAGGCGCGAAACCGCGCTACCGGCGGGTCCCCTTTAAAAACGTATTGACAAAACGGCGAAAGAAAAACAGTATTCCTATTTAGAAACACTCTTACGACAGTATGCGCTGAGGAGCGAAAAATGACGCTGGTCGACGATTTAACGCAATTTGGGCTCACCCGGCAGGAATCGACGATGTACCTCGCGCTTCAGGCGCGGGGCGAGCTGACCGGGTACGAAGCCGCGAAGCTGACGGGCATTTCCCGATCGAACGCGTACAACGCCCTCGCCGCCCTCGTGGAAAAAGGCGCCGCCTACGTCATGGAAAGCGCGGTGACGAAATACACGCCGGTTTCGTTCGAGGAATTCAGCGGAAACCGCGCGCGCAGGCTCGCCGAACTGCGGGAAAGAATCGTCGCGAACCTGCCGGCGCGGAAGGCAGAAACCGAGGGCTATATCACGATTTCGGGGGAGACGCACATTCTGGACAAGGCGCGCAACATGCTCGCCGCGGCCGAATACCGCGTGTACGCCTCGGTTTCGTCAGGCTTGCTCGCGAAAGTCGAAAGCGATCTGCGCGCGCTCGCCAAGCGCGGCGTGAAAGTCGTGGTGCTTACCGACGCGGCGGTTTCGATTGACGGCGCGATCGCGTACGAAAAAGGGCAAGTCGAGGGACAACTGCGGCTCATCGTCGACTCCAGCATCGTCCTAACCGGGCAAATCGCCGAAGTTGACGGCGCCACCTGCCTCTACTCGAAAAACAGGAATTTAGTGGACGTGTTTAAGGAAATGCTCCAAAACGAGATAACGCTTTTAACGCTCGCGGGCGCTCACGCGCCGGCTGACGGCAAGGGGGCGCGGGCGGACGCACACACGGGAGGTACTACATGCGCATCGTAATCGTCGGCGGCGGCTGGTCGGGCTGCGCCGCGGCAATTTCCGCGAGAAAGGCGGGGGCCGAGGTCACCCTGCTCGAGCGGACCGACATGCTGCTCGGCACCGGGCTGGTCGGCGGCATCATGCGGAACAACGGCCGATTCACCGCGACCGAGGAAATGATCGCCATGGGCGGCGGTCAAATTTTCGAGACGATAGAGGCGAACCTGCGGCACAAGAACGTGAGCTTTCCCGGGCATGAGCACGCGGATCTCTACGACATCGGGAAAGTTCCGGGCGCGGTGCGCGCGCGGCTCGCCAAAGAGGGCGTCGAGGTCGTTCTGCAGGCGCGCGTGTCGAAAGTCGAACTGGACGGTAAAAAGCTCGTCGCCGCGACTACTGACCGCGGGGAAACGTACCGGGGAGACGGATTCGTCGACGCGACCGGAACGGCGGGACCGATGAACAACTGCGCGAAATACGGCAACGGCTGCGCGATGTGCATGCTTCGCTGCCCGAGTTTCGGCGGGCGCGTCTCGCTCGCCGGGCTCGCCGGCGTTCCGGAAATCGACGGAAAAAAAACCGACGGCTCCGTCGGCGCGATGAGCGGCTCGTGCAAGCTCTATAAGGAATCGCTTTCCGGGGAAATCGCGCGGGAGCTGAACGAAAAAGGCGTGGCCGTAATCCCGATACCGCAAGGCCTCGTCGAGGATCACCTGGGGATTAAATGCTGCCAGCAATACGCGCTGAAGGAATTCCGCGACAACGTCGTGCTGCTCGATACCGGTCACGCGAAGCTCATGACTCCGTTCTTCCCGCTCGAAAAACTTTCGCGCGTTCCGGGCTTTGAGAACGCGCGCTACGAGGACCCGTACGCCGGCGGAAAGGGAAACTCGATGCGCTTCTTCAACATGGCGCCGCGGGACGACGCGCTCCGCGTCGTGGGCGCGGATAACCTTTTTTGCGCGGGCGAGAAGGCGGGACTTTTGGTCGGGCATACCGAGGCGATCGTCACCGGCGTCCTCGCGGGAAGGAACGCCGTTCTCGCCCTCGCGGGACGAGAGCCGATCGTCCTTCCGACGGATCTTTGCGTCGGGGACGCGATCGCGTTCGTGCGGGAAGAGATGAAGACCGAGGCGGGGCTCGGAAAAAAATACACCTTCTCCGGCTCGGTGCTTTTCGAGCGGATGAAAAAGCTCGGGCTCTATTCGACCGATGAGCGATCGATTCGGGAGCGCGTCGAGAAAACCGGGCTCGCGGGAATATTCTCGAAGCCCTTGTGAGCGGATGGACGGCGGCGGCTTATCCCGATGAGACCCCGCCTGAAATTTACTCGCGGGTTCTGGAGAGCTCGCCGCGGAGGAGATTCACTCGCGAGTGGCGGTTAAACTCGCGAACGGTGCGCTGTTCTCGCGGCGGCGGTTAATCTCGCAGGCGGAGAGTTATCCACGCGATGGCGGTTAAACTCGCGGAGGCGATTTTCTCGCGGGCGGCGAATAAAGCTCGACGGCGAAAGTAATTCTCGCGGGCGGTGACTGATCCCGCGGCGGAAATTTACTCGCGGGCGGCGAATAAAGCTCGACGGCGAAAGTGATTCTCGCGGGCGGAGAGCTGTCCACGCGATGGCGGTTAAACTCGCGGAGGCGATTTTCTCGCGGGCGGCGAATAAATCGCGACGGCGAAAGTAATTCTCGCGGACGGTGCGCTGTTCTCGAGACGGAGATTCACTCGCGGGCGGCGAATAAATCGCGAGGGCGAAAGTGATACTCGCGGGCGGAGAGCTGTCCACGCGATGGCGGTTAATCCCACGACGGTGATTTTCTCACCGCGGCGGTTAAACTCGCGACGACAGTTAAACTCGCGGGAGGCGAGCTGTTCTCGCGAGTGGCGGTTAAACTCGCAGGCGGAGAGGAGAGTTATCCACGCGATGGCGGTTAATCCCACGACGGTGATTTTCTCACCGCGGCGGTTAAACTCGCGGCGGCAGTTAAACTCGTGCCTGCCGTTGGTTCATTGAAAAAAATGGGCGTGCCGAGAGCCTCAGCGGTACCGCCGAGAAAAAACTTACTCCCGGGATAGGAAGTCGGGAATAGCGCCATGAACCCCACGGAAGGCGAACATACCCCGGGTCGCAACGAGTAAGTCGCGATCGTTTTTTTGGGGAAACCGTTGACAGAGTCAAGGCGTGGGCGTTAGTATGACGACATAATTTTCTGACGCGATGACGCTTCGGTCTTTTGGCCGGGGCGTTTTTTTTTGCCGAGGCGACGACGCGTCGCGTGAAGGGAGAGCCGAATGCCCTGTTCCGTCGGCGAGTTCAAGCAAGGCGTACTGCGCGTGTACAACGCGGTGAACAAGCGATTGTTCAACGTCGGGGTAAAACAGCAGAACGTCGACATCGTCGGAAACAAGATCGTGATACTGTCGGTGAACGCCCGCGTCCCGATCCTGAAGGTACTCGAGAACGAAGACGTCGTCTCGTCCGGGTATCTCGACGCCTTGCTCGTGCGCGTGTTTAAGCGGGAAATTCGGGAAGCGATCGAAAAAGAGTTTGGGCTGAGAATTGTCGCCGTGCTGAAAGACTATGACGCAGAGACCGAATACGCCGGTACCGTCATCGTCTTTGACCGCGACATTGAGCAATACCTGAGTGTGAAGCAAGAGATTCGCTGAAGAATAGCTCGCTAAACGTCAGTTTGGTATCCGTGACCCGTCTGCGGGTTGGGAGGCCGAACTGACTTTTTTTTTGCCCTTCGCCGGTCGGCGAAGGCGAGGGAGGCCGAGAAAATGAGCGCGAAAGTCGAGGTGAGAGGCGTCTGCAAGACTTTTATCACGAAAGGAAAGAAATTCGTCGCCCTTCAGGAGACGGACCTCTCGATCGAGGAAGGCCGCTTCGTGAGCCTGATCGGGCCGAGCGGCTGCGGAAAATCGACGCTGTTCAACATCATCGCCGGCCTCACGCCGCCGACGGGCGGCCAAGTGCTCGTCGACGGAGCGGACATCGCCGGGAAGGCGGGTCACGTCGGCTACATGCTCCAAAAAGACATGCTCTTCCCGTGGCGGAATATCGTCGACAACATCATTCTCGGGCTTGAGGTAAGCGGCGTGCCGCACCGCGATTCGGTCGCGCGCGCCCTCCCGCTCATGGAGCGCTACGGCCTCAAGGGTTTCGAGCGGCACTACCCGAACGAACTTTCCGGCGGCATGCGCCAGCGAGCCGCGCTTCTCCGGACGCTCCTGTACGATCGCGACACCATTCTCCTCGACGAGCCGTTCGGGGCGCTCGACGCGCAAACGAAACTCTCCATGCAGAAATGGCTTTTGACGATTTGGCGCGACTTCAAGAAAACGATCATGTTCGTGACGCACGATATCGACGAGGCGATCTACCTTTCGGACGATATTTACGTTTTCTCGCCGCGCCCCGGGCGGCTTACGACGAAAATCTCGGTAAACATCCCGCGCCCGCGCGAGCCAAAAGTCGTGACGACGCCGGAGTTCATTGTGCTGAAAAACCAATTGATGGAAATGCTGCACGTCGGCGCGCCGGCGGAAACCGAGGAGGAGGCAGTCGAATGAGAGAAGAAACGAGCGAAATGGCCGAAATCCCGGAAACCGTCGAAGTGGCGACCGTGGGAACCGCGTACGTGATCGAGTATTTCGAGAATTCTGACGCGCGGGAAAGCGAGGACGAGGAAGGCAAGATAGAGAGTCCCGAAGAAGTCGCCGAGCGAAAACGGCGTCGGCGCATCGCGATCGGGCGCGCGCTGATCGGGATTTGCGTCGTCGCGCTGTGGGAAATACTCACGCGCGTCGGCGCGATGGACGCGTACTACTGGAGTAGGCCCTCTGCCGTGCTCGCGACCGCGTTCGAGCAAATGGCGAAGGGCACGCTGCTGCGCGACATCGCCTACACGTCGAGCTCGACCATCCTCGGCTTCGTGTTCGGCACGCTCGCGGGCTCGCTCGTCGGGCTTTCGTTCTGGTGGTCGAAGACCTACGCGGGAATCAGCGAGCCGTATCTCATCATCCTAAACGCGATGCCCAAGCTCGCCCTCGGACCGATCGTCGTGATCCTCTTCGGCATCGGGTTTTTCTCGAAGTTCATACTCGCCTTTTTGATGACGGTGATAACGACCGCCCTGTACGCGCACAGCGGCGCGAAGAGCGTCGATCCCGCGATGGAATCTCTCATGTACTCGCTCGGCGCCCGGCGCGGCCAGGTTTTCCGCAAGGTCGTCGTGCCGACTTCCATGCCATGGATCGTCAGCAGCCTGCGCGTGAACATCGCCCTCGCGCTCGCCGGCGCGATCGTCGGCGAGTTCATTTCCGCGGAGCGAGGCGTGGGGCGCATGATTATTTTCGCGGGAACGATACTCGACATCAACCTCGTGTGGGTCGGCATCATGGTCCTTTCGGTCCTGTCCATTCTCATGTATTTCGGCGTGGTAGTCCTGGAACGATGGCTGTCCAAGCATTGGGCGCTCATCAAGTCCTGAACATAAAGGAGTCCAACATGAAAAAGAACGCGATCCTTATGGCGTGCGCGGCGGTCCTCGCCGCGGTGACGCTCGGCGCGTGCGCGAAGAAAGACGCCGCGGCCGCGGGCAACGATGCCCCCGCCAAAAGCGCCGAACCGAAAAAAATCGTCATCGCGGAACCGGTGCACCTCATCGGTTATTTGCCGCTGTACGTGGCGATCCACGAGGGCTACTTCGCCGAGCAGGGACTCGAAGTGAGCGTTCTCCAGGCGAGCGGCGGCGTGCACGTCACGGCGGTCGTCAGCGGCGACGCCTGGGGCGTCATCGGCGGCGTCGACTCGAACGCCCTCGCGAACAAGAATAACTCCGACCCGATCACCTCGGTCGTGAACTGCGTGAACCGCGCGAACGTGTACCTGTTCGCGAAAAAGGGCCTCGCGCCGAAGGGCTCGTCGCCCGACGACCTCAAGGCCTTCCTGAAGGGAAAGAAAATCGTCGCGGGACGCCACGGCGGATCGCCCAACTTGCTGACGCGCTACGCGATCATCCTCGCCGGGCTCGATCCCGAGAAGGACGTGACGCTCCTTGAGCCGGCGGACGCGGCGACCGTCGTGACGATGCTCCAAAACGGAGCGGGCGACATCGGAAACGGCGCTGAGCCCCAGGTGAGCGACGGCATCGCCAAAGGCGTCTGGGACGAGCCGTTCTACAAGTTCACCGACATGGGCGACTTTTCCTACTCGGTCGTGAGCGTCAAGAAATCGACGATCGCGAACGATCCCGAGACGGTGCAGAAATTCGTGAACGCCATGGTGAAGGCGCTGAAGACCGTCGCGAGCGACCGCGCCACCGCGGAAAAAGTGCTCAAGCTCGAGTTCGCGACCCTGTCCGACGAGGCGATGAAGGCATCGCTCGACCGCGCCTACGAGGACAACCTGTGGAGCCCCGACGGGATGATTTCCGAGAAAGCCGTCGCGACCGACATGGACATGCTCTCCAAGACGGGGATCTTCCAGGGCGAGTGGACGTACGCGGGGCTCGTCGATATGCAGTTCGTGAAAAATGCCGGGAAGTAACCGGGATAGCGGCATGGAATCCCTCGCGTCGCTCGTGGCGAAGCCGACGGCCGCCGTGCTCGTCGTCGACGTGCAGAACGACTACTGTCACGAAGACGGCGCTCTCGGCGCGATCGGAAGCGACTTGAGCGGGATTCCCGCCATGCTTGACGGGCTTTCCCGACTGCTCGCCGCCGCGCGGGCGGCGGGAAAGCGGGTCATCTTCGTGAAGACCGTGCACGAGGACGCGACCGATTCCGAATCGTGGAAAAACCGCTCGTCGGGAAGCCTGACGGCCGTGTGCCGGCCGGGTACCTGGGGCGCGGAATTCTTCGGCGTGAGTCCCGCGCCGGAAGAGATCGTCGTGACGAAGCACCGCTACAGCGCGTTCATCAACACGCGGCTCGACACGGTGCTCCGCGCGAAAAAGATCGAAACGGTCATCGTCGCCGGCGTGAGCACGAACGTCTGCGTCGAGTCCACGGCGCGCGACGCATGCATGCTCGACTACAACGTGGTCCTCGCGAGCGACGCCTGCGCCGCGTACAGCGAGCGCGCCCACGACATGACGGTGGAGAACATCGGCATGTATTTCGGGCGCGTCGCGAGCGTCGGCGAAATTACCGCGGCGTGGAACGCCGCCGAGGCGGGCGCGTCGAAAGGCGCGTAAGCTGACCGGGGGGTAGCGGCGAAAGGCGGACGAGGGGACGAACATCCCTAAGCGGATACGATCCTTCGTCCGCATTTCAGAGCGAGGGGACCCCGCGAGACTTTCGCTTTTGCGCGTGCGTTTTCGCGCCGCGCCGCCCGGCGCGGACCCGCGCGATGACGGCGGGTCCCCCCTTTTCCCTTCCCGATATGCTATACTCTTGAGCATGGAACCAATCAACCGATATTTAGACGCGGCGATATTAAAGCCCGAAATGACCGAGGACGAGGCCAAAGCGGCGATCGCGGAAAGCGTCCAATGGAAAACGAAGACCGTGTGCGTCAGGCCGTGCGACATCGCGCTCGCCAAGCGCATGACCGCGGGGACCGAGACCGGCGTGAGCTGCGTGCTCGCCTTTCCGCACGGGGACACGACGACGGCGGTGAAGGCGTTTGAGGCCGGCGAATACGCGCGGCTCGGCGCCGACGAAATCGACATGGTCGCGAACTACGGAAAAATCCGATCTCACGACTGGGCGTACGTGGAAGCGGACGTGCGCGCCGTGGCCGAGGTCTGCAAAAAAGCGGGCGTCGGACTCAAGGTAATTTTCGAGACGTGCTGGCTGACGGGCGAGGAAATCGCGCGGACGACGGAACTTTGCGTCAAGGCGGGCGCCGATTACGTGAAAACTTCGACCGGGTTTTCGACCGCCGGCGCGACCGTCGAGGCGGTGCGCGTCATGCTCGACACGGCGAAAGGCCGCGTGAAAGTGAAGCCGTCGGGCGGCATCCGCGACCGCGCGACCGCGGTGAAATACGTTGAAATGGGAGCCGAGCGGCTCGGCACGAATTATACCGCGAGCGCGGCCCTCGTCACCGGCGAATCGGGCGCGGCAGCCAATGCGGCGAACGCCGGCGGCGCGGGCTCGGCCGGAGCGCAAAAAGGCGGATACTAAGCCGCACGATTCTACGGCAAACCGATTCGCGCGCGATGGCGGAAAACTATTGCCTGGCGCGCTTTTTTTGCACACGGGTGCGGCTTATGCTGGGCGGCATAAACCCGTATGTCGGGGGCTTATGCTGGGCGGGATAAACCCGAATTTCGGGGGCGTATGCTGGGCGGGATAACCCATACTGCGAAGATTGTTGTACAGGATGCAAAAATCGCCGCTATGGGGATTTAGCCAACGCGGGGTCGTATCGAGGGCGGCATAAGAGGACTCGCATAGATCTTATACCGAACGGCATAAGTCGCGACTCCGACTCGCCGACTAACAGCCGCACTATCGATTCGTCGAGGTCGATACAGACCCATAAACCGACGACTTTACGAAAAATCAACCGTTTGAATATAAGCCTTGCGATATTCGAGCGGCGAGAGTCCCGTACATTTTCTGAAAACGCGCGAAAAGTGGAACTGATTTTCGAAGCCGAACCAGTCGGAGATTTCGCCCACGGTCCGATCCGTCGAAATAAGCAAGCCCGACGCCCCCTCGACTTTGAGGCGGATAAAATACTGATGCGGCGTCATGTGCACTTCGTCGCGGAAAATCCTGATGAAGTGCTCGGGGGAAAGACCGAGCTTCCGCGAGAAATCCTCCACGAGCGCATTCTCGCGCACCGATTTCCGCATGAAGGCGAGCGCTTTTTCGACATGAACGCGGTTAATTTTTCCCTCGCCTCCGGTCGCTGCCGCGCTTTGATTCGGCGTAGAGCGACGGCAAAACCAACGATACAGAAAGCTCGCGAGCACGTGAACGGCGGATTCGCGCAATGCCGGGTCGGCCGATTTCGCCATTTGCAGCAGGTCCTCGAACTGAAAGCGGAAATTCGGGTCTATGGCAAGGGAAACTTGACGCGCGGCGAGCGTCGCGCGCAGCGCATCCAGCAGTTTTTCGTCTTCCGAAGGGGGCTGAACCGTCGGCTCGCCATAGCGAGCGATGTTTTCCGACGCGAGGGCGAGGCTGGCCGCCGCCGGCGGTTCGAGCGAAAAAAGAACGGCATAATACGTAAGCGGGGCCGCGACCGCTTCCGGTATTATTGAATGGAATTCGCGCGGTCCGGTGAGGAAAAGCCTTCCGCCGGAAATGGGGTAGCGCGTCTGATTGCACAAAAACGACCCTGATCCCTCCAAGAAAAAATGAATCTCAAATTCGGTCGCCTCGTGCGCGTGATACCGGCCATGCCAGGAAAGCCGATCGGCGGAGGAAAGCCGGTCGGCATGGGTAAGTCGATAGACGAAGACCGTATCTTCAATTTTCACGCAGGTCAGTATACGCGAAGTCTCTCAAAATATCAATTTTAGATATATAAAATCAGCTTATTCCATACCGCTTTTCCCCTTCCCTTCCTATACTCAAAATCGAATTACGATAGAAATGACGGAGGCCAGCAGTGAAAACGGTGGCGGGAATCGATATGGGAACGCAGAGCATCAAGGTGGTGCTCTACGATTACGCGGCAAAGAAGATCATCGCGTCCGCGCAGGAAGCGGTGGACATTATCGCGGAAAACGACGGTACGCGCGAGCAGAAAACCGAATGGTACGATCGCGCGATGGAAAAGTGCTTTGCCGCCTTTTCGGCTGAGCAAAAGGCCACGATTGAGGCGATCGGCGTCTCGGGCCACCAGCACGGATTCGTTCCGCTCGACGCGAACGGAGGCGCGCTCTATAACGTGAAGCTATGGAACGATACCTCCACGGTAGAGGAATGCAAGATCCTCACCGATGCCGCCGGCGGCCCGGACGCCGTCGTCGCGGAAGTATGCAATCTCATGCTCCCCGGCTTTACCGCGCCGAAAATCCTGTGGCTCAAGCGGCATAAACCGGAAGCCTATGCGAAGCTGCGGTACGTCATGCTTCCGCACGATTACCTGAACTATCTTTTGACAGGAGAATACGTCGCCGAATGCGGCGACGCCTCCGGAACGGCGCTCTTTAACGGCATCCGCCGCGAATGGTCGAAAAAAATGTGCGCGCTCGTCGACGCGAAGCTCGAGTCGCTCCTTCCGCGCGTCATCGAGGCCCATAAGGCGGCCGGGAAAATTTCCGCAATGGCGGCGGCAAAGTACGGCATTCCGGCGGGAATTCCCGTTTCGGCGGGCGGCGGCGACAACATGATGGGCGCCATCGGAACCGGCACCGTGCGCGACGGTTTTTTGACGATGAGCCTCGGAACCTCGGGCACGCTCTACGGCTATTCCGACAGCCCCGTTTCAGATCCCGCGAACGGGCTTTCCGGCTTCAGTTCCTCGACCGGCGGCTATCTCCCCCTCCTTTGCACCATGAACTGCACGGTCGCGAGCGAGGAAACCCGCAAGCTCTTCGAGCTCGGCGTCAAGGAATTCGACGCGTGCGCCGCGGGAGCCCCCATCGGGGCGGAAGGGGTCGCCTTCCTGCCGTTCTTTAACGGCGAGAGGACGCCGAACCTTCCGAACGGACGGGCGAGCGTTATGGGATTGACCGCGGCGAATTGCTCGCGCGCCAACATCGCGCGCGCGGCGCTTGAGTCCGCGATTTACGGCATGCGAATCGGCCTTGAGTCGTTCCGCGCGCTCGGTTTCCGCGCGAAGGAAATCAGGATCATCGGCGGCGGGTCGAAAAGCCCGCTGTGGCGCGATATCGCGGCGAACGTCATGAACCTTCCGGTAAAGCGGCCGGCGAACGACGAAGCCGCCGCGATGGGCGGCGCGATTCAGGCGCTTTGGATGCTCGAGGAACTCGCGAAACCCTCGGCCGACCCCAAGAAAACCGTGGCGCGCCTATGCGACGAGCACGTCGCCATTAACGAAGCCGACTGCATCATGCCCGATCCGGACAAGGCGGCCCGCTACGATAAGGCGTACGAAACGTACAGCGCGTACGTGCGGACCCTTTCGCCCCTGTATTGCTAAGACGAACGCGCCGCGTCTCGGCGTGAAAACGTGAACGGCGGAGAGCGCCGTATGGCGGCTCCGATCACATATCGATAGCGCAACCCTCGGTTGCAAAGGATGAATACGATGAAACGACAGCTTTCAATGCCTTTTTGGTGCGTAAAGAGCACCTGCGGGGATCCCTTCGGCGGTCCCGTTATGGATTCCATCACCTCGCTCGAAGCCTGCGAGATTCTCTGCGACGCGAAAAAACAGGGGCTCATCGACTTTACCTCGACCCATGACGACGATATCGTCAGCTGGGATCCCGAGCATCCGATGGACGACCAGGATCCGTCGAGCGAGTGCTACAAGACCATCCACGCCCTCAAGGAAAAGATGGACGCGGTCGGGCTCAAGATGAAGATGGTCACCTGCAGCCTCCACGGAAACCAGGTGTTCCGCAACGGCGGCCTGACGAACCCCGACCCGGAAATCCGCGCCCTCGCCGCCCAGAAAGTCATGCGCACGCTCCGCATCGGAAACTTCTTCGGCGCCGAGTACTTCACGTACTGGGTCGCGCGCGACGGCTTCGAGTGCCAGTTCGCGGTCGACTGGGCGACTCCCTACAAGTACATCGAGCAGGGCCTTAACCTCGCTACCCGCTACGCCAAGGAAAACAAGCTTTCCATTAAGTACTTCACCATCGAGCCGAAGCCGAACGAGCCCCGCGGCGAAATGTATCTCGCGACGACCGGTCACGCGCTCGGCCTCATCAGCCGGCTCGAAGACCCGTCGGTTTGGGGCGTCAACCCCGAGCTTCTGCAGCACGAGGGCATGACGAACCTTTCCGCGGCGAACGCGGCGGGCATGGCGATCAACGCCGGCAAGCTCCCCTTCCTCCACATCGGAAACCAGAAGGCCGGACAGTTCGACAACGACTCCCCGACCCTCACCGGTATGGATGGCCTCAAGGAAATGGCCGGACTCGTGTGGATCCTCGAGAAGCTTGACTGGAAGGGACACATCGAATTCGATAACCACGTGCTCCGCACCGATGCGGGTCCCGGTAAGGCAAACGCCATCCAGGTCCGCAAGGACTTCGTGAAGTTTAACGTCGAAAGCTGGAGACTCATCGAGAAGAAGGCTGAGCAGCTCGCCGCGAACAAGGACCTCGACAAGATCCGCGCGACCGTACTCGGAAAGACCTCTCCCGTCTCGAAGGCACTCGACGCATACGACCTCAAGGCGATCCAAGAGGCGAAAATCGACTACAAGAAAGTGAACGAGACCGTGACCTCGAACGCGAATATCGATTTTGCCTTTAACAAGGCGATTCTCGGGATGTAATCGTTTCGCCCTCTAAGCGAGCGAACCATCGCTCCGGTTCGACGAACCCGACACGGATTCGCCGGGGCCGGCAGTAGGTTCGGCAAACGAAAACGCGCCGCCAAGCGATACGTCGTTTGGCGGCTTTTTTTTGCGTCAAGGGGCGAGCGCGCCAGGGATTGGAGGGGCCGGCCTGCAAGGACGGTAGGCATGAGGCGAAAAAGACCCGGGAATTTATCGGAACGGCATAAAATCCCCACTCGAGGGGGAGGGGGGGAAGCTTATGCGAGCGGCATAAATTGCCTTCAGCGAATTTTATACCGGGCGGCCTAAAATCACCCCCTCCTCCCCCGCATACCTTTCGCTCACCCGAACAAATGAAAAGGTCAAATCTCATGCCTATGACAACCCCGCAAAGCCCGGTTCCCGGCGGCGCGGCCTGATTTTGCCCGCGCGCGGAAAGGAAGCAAGTCGGTGGCACGCATTCGCCACCCCGTATACCGACAGTCGCCGCAAAACCTTCGCGCGGGGACTCCCTTTTTACCGCGGCGCCGGGAAGGCGCCCCCAATAAAACCATACACGTTTCTTTTTACAGAAACGTTTCTATTGACAGAAACAAACAAGTACGGTAGTATTCACCTCAGGGTTGCCGAACGGCGCGTACGGTCGAGGGCTCCCGGACAATTCATTAACCAGGAGTTTTCCATGAGTACCGAAAAAAAGCACCTTTCGACGCGGGACATAATCCTCGCCGGCATTTTGCTCGCCGCCGGAGCGGTAATCCGCATGTTTTTCCCCAAACTGCCCGTCACGCCGAACTTCATCATCGCGATGTACTGCCTGACGATCCTTCTCGTGCGGCCGCGCCTCATTGAAGCGCTCGCGATCGGCGTGGTTTCGGCGATTCTCTCGCAGCTCACGTCGGGCTCGCCGGTGCCGTTTCTCAACTTCGTTTCGGAGCCGATCGGCTGTTTCGTCGCCTACGCGCTCACCCGGCCGAAATACCGGCTCGCCATCGGCTCGTACACGTTCAAGCCCTCGCTCGTTACGATTCTATCGACGATCGCCTCGGGCTGTACCTTCGTTATCATCCTTTCGCTCATTTTAATGTCGAAGGGAAAGGACGCGAAATACGTGATGATCCTGACCGTCGTGCTCCCGACCGCCGTCGCGAACACCGTGATCACCCAGCTCGCCTATGAGCCGCTGAAGCGCGTGCTCCGCATCAAGGACCCGGACTTCGCGAAATGATCAAGCTTGAGGCCCTTTCCTTCACGTACGACGAGGCGGCGAAGCGCGCGCTGGACGGCATTACGCTCCGGGCGGGCGCGGGCGCGCTCGTATGCGTCGTCGGCGTCGACTCTTCCGGCAAGAGCACGCTGTTCCGCCTGCTGAACGGCACGGCGCCGCGAGCCTTTCCCGGAGAGCGAACGGGCGCCGTCGCGGTTGCCGGCATGGACCCCGCCGAGCGGGGCCACGCCGAACTCGGCGCCGTCGCGACGAGCGTGTTCGACGATCCGGACTCGCAGATCGTGAGTTTGACGGTGGAGGAAGAGGTCTCGTTCGCCCTCGTGCAGCGGGGATACGAATTCGCGGAAATCGCCCGGCGCGTGGGCGAATCGCTCGAGCGCGTGGGCCTTGCCGGATTCGAGCGCCGCTCGACGGCCTCGCTCTCCGGCGGGCAAAAACAGCGGCTCGTGATGGCCGCCGCGCTCGCGTTAAAACCGAAAATACTCTTAATAGACGAAGGAACGAGCGCGCTCGACCCCGAGGGCGCCCGGCACTTTTTTTCGCTCGTGAGGGAAACCACCGCGCGGGACGGCGCGACCGCCGTCGTGAACGAGCGGGACCTCGATCTCGCGTTCGAGTTCGCCGACGCGATACTCGTGCTTGACCGCGGGCGGGTCGCGCTTTCCGGCACCCCCGCGGAGGTCGCCCAAGGCTGCGAAACGCTCGCGCGGTTAGGGCTCAGGGTTCCCGGATGGCTCGCCCTCGCCGCGGAGCTGAGAAATCGCGGCGTACTTTCCGGCGTCTTGCCCGCGTCCGAGAGGGAATTGCTCGCGCGCGTGCGCGCGCTCACCGGCGGAAACGCGCGGTATGGCGAAGTTCCTCGGGACGACGCGGACGAGGAAAGCGCCCGCCCGGAAACCGTCGACGCGGCGTTCGCCGAAACGGCGGCCGCCGGAGGAGAGCAGATATGATTCGGATACGGAACCTTTGCGCCACGATTCGCAAGGCGGAAATTTTACGCGACGTTTCGGTGGAAATCGGAGCAGGCGAGTTCGTCGCGCTCGTGGGTCCGAACGGAGCCGGGAAAACGACCCTGCTCAAGCACTTAAACGGGCTCATGAAACCGACGGGCGGAACCGTCGAGATCGACGGCATTTCGACGAAAAAGGCGAAAACGAGCGAGCTCGCGCGGAAAGTCGGCTTTCTCTTTCAGAACCCCGACCAGCAAATCCTTTGCCAGTCCGTCCGCGCCGAAATTGAGTTCGGGCTGAAACACTGCGGCGTCCCGCGCGACGAATGGGTTACGCGCGTCGCCGAGGCGGCCGAGACAGTCGGTCTCGAAGACAAGCTCGACGAGGACCCGATCCTGCTCACCCGCTCGCGGCGTCAGCGCGTCGCGCTCGCCTCTGTGCTCGCGACCCGGCCGACCACGCTCGTGCTCGACGAACCGACGAGCGCGCAGGACGAAATCGAGACGCTCCGCATCATGGAGATCGCGGCCGACTACGCGCGGGGAGGGGCGACGGTAATCCTCGTCAGCCACGATATGGAACTCGTTTCGCGCTACGCCACCCGCGCGGTCGCCCTCGTCTCTGGACGCATCGCGGCCGACTGCGCGCCGAACGAACTTTTCGCCGACGACGAGCTTTTAGGGAAGGCGGCGCTTTCGCGGCCTTCCCTCCACCGCATCGCGCGCGAAATCGGCTTCATACCGGCCGCCGGCCCGATTTCGCCGGAATCGGTCGCGGACTTCATTTGCGCGCTCGCGGGCGGGCAAACCGAGGAGGCAAGCGCATGACCGGCTTATCGCATCCGCGCACAATGGCGCCGATTTTAAAGTTCGCGGCGATGCTCGCCTGTATCGCTGCGACGTACCTTACGCGAAACCTCGCGCTCATCGCGCTCATTATCGCGGTCGAGGGAATTATCGCGGTCGCCTCCGGCGTCGGAAGGACTTTCGCGATAACGATCCTGGCGCTGCTGTTCGGCGCGCTTACCCTGTGCGTGTTCCAGATTTTCACCGTGACCGAAGGCTCGGTCGCGTTCTATGCCATCCCACCGCTCAAGATCGGGGGGGTGACCGATGTCGGGTTGACGAGCTGCCTAACCCTCGCCTTCCGCATGATCGCGTCGGTGGCGTCGATTCCGCTCATGATCAGCCTGACGAGCCAGTCGCAGATCGTATCGCTCGTCTCGGGAGATTTTCGGCTTCCGGGCTCCTACGCCGTCATGCTCGTCACCGCGCTCCGCTTCATACCGACGTTCGGCGACCGCATGCGCATGGTGCTCCAGGCGGAGGCCTCGCGCGGCTATGACACGCAAACGGGAAACCCATTCAAAAAAGTTGGCATGATACTGCGGCTGTCGCTGCCCCTTCTCGTCTCGTGCGTCCGCGACGTCGACACGCTTTCGCTTTCGATCGAGACGAGGGGCTTCGATCCCCGCGCTTCGGTGCGGCCGCGCCGCATTCCGCCGTCTTTCGCCGACGCGCTTCCGCTTGCGATCGCCGTGATTCCGCTCGCGGCGATCGTCGCCGTGGACCGGCTCGTATTCTAAAGCGCCGCGGCTGTCGCGTCCGCGGTCTCGCGTACCATCAGCAAAAAAAACGCCCCGCGCGCATCGCGGGGCGTTTTTTTTTTGTGCGGCGCGTCGCCTTACAGGCGACGGTCGTTTAATACACCGGGGTTACCGCGCTTTCCCCCGAAAGGATTTTTTTCATGTTTTCCGCGGCGAGCCGGGCCATATCGTTTCGGGTCTCGTGGGTCGCGGAGCCGATATGCGGCGTTAACACGACGTTCTTCAGCGAG
The DNA here is from genome assembly GCA_003246335.1 of Spirochaetales bacterium. Lineage (GTDB taxonomy): Bacteria > Spirochaetota > Spirochaetia > Treponematales > Treponemataceae > Teretinema. The sequence continues at coordinate 16,989 of QKAR01000139.1, forward strand.
AGAAGCGGGCTGTCGGGCGCGATCGGTTCCCGCTCGAAAACGTCGAGGCCCGCCCCGGCGATGGAATTCGTCCGAAGGGCTTCGATCATGGCTTCCTCGTCGACGGTTTGCCCGCGCGAGGCGTTAATGAAAAAGGCGGTTTTTTTCATCAGGGAAAACTCGCGAGCGCCGATCAGCTTGCGCGTTTCCTCGGTGAGCGGCGTCATGAGCACGATGAAATCCGACTCAGCCAAAAGCGCGTCGAAATCCCGGTAAACCGCGCCGATTCCCGCCTCCGCGTCGGCTTTCCGATGGCGATTGTAATAGAGGACGTCCATGGAGAAGCCTCCTTTCGCCCTTTTCGCGACGGCTTCACCGATGCGGCCCATGCCGACGATTCCGAGCTTTTTATGATGGACGTCGAGGCCGTAGAGATTCGCGCCGTCGGTGGGTTTCCATAAGCCGTCGCGCACGTAGCGATCAAGCTCGGCGATACGCCGCGAGGAAGAAAGCATCAGGCTGAGTATTAAATCGGCGACAGTCTCGTCGAGCACCCCCGGCGTGTTCGTCACGACGACGCCGCGCCTCTGCGCCTCCTCGACGTCGACGTTGTTGTAGCCGACGGAAACGCAGCAAACGGCCTTCAGCGACGGGGCAGCGTCAAAAAAAGCCGCGTCGATTTTCGAGCCAAACACGATGACGCCTTCCGTTTCCCGCAAGCCCTCAAGCGATTCAACCTGCGGGGATTTCCCCATGTCGCAATATGAGCATTGGCAAAATTCCTCGAGGAAATTCCGCACCGATACGTCGATTTTCGCGCCAACGAGAACTTTAGGTTTCGCCATCGAAGACTCCTTTGAGAGCGGCTATTTTTTTAGGAGTATGAACCGCGTAAGCGTCGTTTCCGTTCCTCGGTACTTAATCACGTCGTTTGAGTACGTCGCGTAGCTCAAGAAACCGCGCTCGTTCGCGAATTTTTGCACCGCGTCCCGGACGGCGACGAAGGCGTCGCCCTCGTCGAAGGCCTTATACTTCACGCGATATACCACGATGAGATTTTGCGTCTCCTCGGTATATTCCATGTCGATCGTCACGAATTTATCGTCCGTATCCTGATGGAACGACTGGACCGTATACCCGTCGAGCGCGAGGGACGGCGAAAGCGCGGCGAACGCGAGCGCAAGGCAAAAAAGGGCTTTTTTCATGATAACTCCCACGGAAATTCTATACTCCTTTTCCGTCTTTTTTTCAATCGGACGTCAGAACGTGCCGATAGAGAGATTATTTCCACCATTCCGCATAACCATCCTTTCCGCATCTTTTGGAATATTCTCATTTTGTGCGCGATCCTGTTCTTTTTATACGTCATCACGTACCGCGTCGTCTTTCGCACGTTTTCGGGCGACGCGCTCTACTACGCGATAAACGCCCTGTTCATCGCAGACATTTTCCTCAACTTCGTCACGCGCGTTAAAATCGGGCACAATCGATACGACACGCCGCGAGACATTCGCTCCCGCTACCTTTCCGGCTGGTTCGCGATAGACTGCCTCGCCGCGTTCCCCTTCGAGCTCATCCTTGGCAGTGTCTTTGCCGAAATTCCCTCGGACGGCGCGGCATTCGCCGTGTACGTCGTATTTCAATCGCTCACGCTGATAAAGCTCCTAAAGGTCGGGCGCATTTTTCAGGAACTGCAGGAAGCCATCGACATCCTCCCGGCGTTGAAGCGGCTCATTCAGTTCGGCTACGGCCTCGCCGCCGCCCTGCACATCATAGTGATGGGGTGGATATTAATCGGGGCGAGCGAGTCGGCGCGGGCGCCGTTCGATCAATACTTGCGCGGCCTCTATTGGGCGGTCACGACGGTGTCGACGATCGGCTACGGCGACTATGGGCCGAATCACGACAGTAACGCCCAGATCGCGTATACGATTATCGTCGAGCTTTTCGGCGTCGGCATGTTTTCGTACGTCATCGCGAACGTGTCGAGCCTCGTAACTAACCTCGACGTCGCGCGGAGCAACTACCAGCGAAGGCTTGAGGAAGTGAACTCCTACATGCACACGCAAAAAATCCCGTCGGACATGCAGGCTCGCGTACGGGACTATTATTCTTACCTGTGGGAACGCCAGCGCGGCGTCGACTCGTCAAACGTGCTCAAGGACATTCCGCAGGGACTTTCGCAGGAAATACTGCTGTTCCTGAACCGCGACGTGCTTTCCCGCGTGTCGATTTTCAAGGACGCCGACGAGATATTCCTCCGGGAATCGGTGCGGCTCATGAAACCGCAAGTGTTCCAACCGGAGGAGTTCATCATCAGGGAAGGGGAATTCGCCGACTGCATGTACTTCCTCGCGAGCGGGGAAGTACGCGTCCTCGTCGGGGAAAAGGAAGTCGCACGGCTCGGGCCGGGGTCGCCGTTCGGCGAAACGGCCTTGATCGATAATTCCCTGCGCAACGCGAGCATAATCTCCGACGCCTACAGCACGGGCTATCGCCTGGAAAAGGACGATTTCAACGAGCTGCGCGCGAAGTATCCCGACTTTGACCGTCGCGTCGAGGCCATCGCGCGGGCGCGAAGGAATTAAAGAAGCGCGGAAGCGCTCGACCTTACGTCGATCCGCATCGCCCGCCCCGACAGACTTTCCCTTTTTCCGCGTTTTCGCTATCCTTATCCCATTATGTTTAGTTACAATGTGATCGGCGCGGGCGCCATCGGCGGATATTACGGGGGAAGGTTGGCGCAAGCCGGGCGGGAAGTTCATTTCCTCGCCCGAAGCGATGCCCAATACATGAAGGAGCACGGACTTAAGGTCGATTCCGTCAAGGGCAATTTCGAGCTGCCGAATATTTCGGTGTATGAGAGGCCCGAGCAGCTGCCGCGTACGGATGTCGTTCTCATCTCTTTAAAAACTACGGCTAACAAACATCTCAAGGAAATGCTCAGTCCGATCGTGAAACCGGGTACC
>QKAR01000135.1 GCA_003246335.1 Spirochaetales bacterium
GTTCCTGAACGAGGAAGGGAAGGCGACGCTCGACGAAGCCACTCACGCCATCGCGACGTATAACCTATCCCGATACTCTTCCGATCATAGCGACTTCCTCCTCGCCGCGTGCTATGACTCCATCGAGCTTTCGATTCGGTCTCGTTACCCGGAGGGTTCCTTGCCGGTTCCGGTTGTCACGCGCGGCGAGATACCGGCGGCGTTGGCCGCCGCGATCAGCTCTCTTTCGGCCGTTCTCTCGGTTCGGGATGGCGAAACATCAAACGAAGACCCTATCGACGTTTACTCTTTGCCCGTCGAGTTGCGAGAACTCGCCTGGCTCGTGGCTCGCGCGGCTCAATATTTAAACGCGGACGAGTATCGACCGTTTTTCGCGTTTTTGGGAAAAAACGACGATTTCGTTTCCGAGGCCGCCGCTTGGCTGCATTCGTTCGGCGCGCTAGCCAACGCGAGGGACTTTCGTTCCTACAATCACCGGATGATCGCATCCTTGTCCGCGGCCCTGGGCCCGCGTCGGGCCGCGCTAGACGGCATGCTCGCGCGGTTTCTCTGGTCCGCCTACGAGGACGGACGCCTTGAGCCGGCGTTTCCCCTCTTCGACACCCTTGTCGCGTTCGGGTTCCCGGTTCCCGACGATTTTCTCGTTCGCTGTTTATACCATGAGCCCGATGCGCTGTCCTCGCTTGGTCGCGTTCGGGAAAGTTTCGCGAACGGCGCCATCGCGGAGGCGGTGGAAAAAATCGAGGTCGCATGGAACGATTACGGCGTCGGCGAGATCGACGTCGCTTCGGCGAGCACTCGGTCGGTGCTGGGGACTTTTCAGGGCGCCCGAATTCTCGCGGGCGAGTACCGCGTGCTTTCGTTGACCGCGTTTCTGTCGCTCGCGCGCGGGAACGGCGACGACGCGGTCGTGTACTTCGAGTACGCGCTCCAAAACGCCGTCGCCATGCGCGATTGGCGGAGCGAGCTGCGCACGAGATTCGATCTCGCGATCGCGCATTTTATCCTCGGCGACTTCAACGCCTCAGCGTGCGCCTTTGAGTCCGTCGATCGCATCGTCGAGCGTCGATACGCGAAGGACTGGGAAGTTCTCGTGCTGTTCATGAAGGGGCGCATCGCCTTCGAACTGGGGGACTACGGGAACGCCGAGCTGTTTTTCCAAACCGCGGCCTCTCTGGTTTCAGTTCACCGCATCCCGGAGTCGATAAGCCTTTGCCGCGTATGGTACGCGCGGGCGCTCGCTTTCCAGGGCCGATACGCGCCATCCTCGGAGATTCTCGCCTCTTGCGTTTCCTCGATACCCGAAGCCGCCGCTTTTTTGATCGAGTTGTGCCTTTTGTCGGGAAGGCCGGGCGATGAATATCGCTTCCCTCGATCGATCGCGCCGTTCCCGGGCGATTCCGTTTCCGGTTACGCCGATATCTCGCTTAAGTCGAGCGGTTTTTCGGTCGCCGAGGATCTGTGCCGGGGAAAGCGACCGGAATCGAATTTCGCCGGACGGATGTACGCGGCGTTGGAGGCGTATCTTTCCGCCCGAAACGGTAATCCTTCGGAAATGGCCGATCGCGTGCGCGAAATCGGCGATATGGCGAAAAAAGCCGCCGCGCTCAACGATCCCTACGCGGGCGTCTATTATTACTTCGCGTATGAGCTGACCGCGAGCTCGTCCGCCTCCTCGATCGATTCCGACTCTTACTTGAGCCGCGCGTTTAAGTACCTGCAAAAGCGCGCGAATAAAATCGGCGATAACAATATGCGCGAGCATTACATGCACGCGCCTCTTTGGAACGCCCGACTTTACCGGGCGGCCCAAGACAATATGCTGATTTAAAAGGCACGGAAACTTAACGCTACTCTCACCGATTTCTCATCGACGTTTTATAGCATATGGAAAACCATAGGAGACTACCGTATGCTTAAACTCGCATGTATTCCCGCCGCGATCGTCGCGGCGACCGTGATCGGTTGCGCCACGACGCAATCGGGGGACCGCGGCGCGAACGCGGTCGGCCTAAACAAAATTGGGCCTTCCGGCTCAGTCCTGCCGTATACCGTGCTCGCGACGCTGCCGAACGGCACGGAAATCAGGAACGGCGGATATGGCTCGTCCATGACGGGCGTTCCGGGAAAGCCGGGTCATTTTTACGCGATGACGGACCGCGGGCCGAACATCGACTTCTCCGGGACCGCGGGCGCCGGAAAAAAATTCTCCGTGCCCGATTACGCGCCCCGCATCGGCGAATTCTCCGTCGAGGGGAACGGGAGCGTATCCTTCGTCCGCGAAATCCTCTTCAAGGACCCCACGGGTAAACCGATAACCGGCCGACCTAATCCCGAGGGACTGGGTTCCACGGGGGAGCTCCCCTACGACGAAAGCGGCGCCGTCCTGCCACTCGACCCCTATGGCCTCGACAGCGAGGGACTCGTCGCCATGAAAGACGGAACGTTTTACGTGAGCGACGAATATGGCCCGCACATCGTGCATTACGCCGCCGACGGACGGGAGCTTGAGCGGATGAGCCCCGTCGGCGTGAATACGTCCGGGCGAAAACTCCCCGCCGTGTTCGCGCGCCGATGGGCAAATCGGGGTATGGAAGGGCTGACGGTCACCCCGGACGGGAAAACCCTCGTCGGCATCATGCAGTCTACGCTGTATAACCCGACGAAAAAACGCGCGACGAACATGACGCTCGTGCGCATACTTTCGTTCGACCTCGAGACGGGCAAAACGGCGCAATACCTCTACCGACAGGAAATACAAAAAAACGCGAATTCGGAAATCGCCGCGCTAACCGACCGCACCTTCGCCGTGATCGAGCGAGACGGCAATTTTTCCGGCGAAACGCCTGACGCGATGAAAAAGCTGTATCGCATCGACCTGTCCGGGGCAACGGACGTTTCCGGGGACGTGAACGCGCCCGACGGTTTGCTCGTGAACGGCAAGGCACTCGAAGAATGTTCATGGGACGAACTTTCTGCCGCGGGAATCGTGCCCGTTCAAAAAACGGAAATTCTCGACGTCGTGGCGGCGCTGCCGAATCGGTATCCCCACGATAAGCTCGAGGGCTTGTGGGTAATCGACCCCGTAACGATCGCCGTCATTAACGACGACGACTTTGCGGTCGCCCCCGAGAACGGCAACACCGTGCGGAAGGTTCTTCCCGGAACCGCGGGGCAAATCGACGCGAATACGCTCTACGTTTTCAAACTCTCCAATCCCTTGTTTTAACCGTTCGCGCCGCGCGAAGGTGAAAGCGCGGCGCGAGCGGCTTCCCTCCTTGCCGCCTGCGGTCCCGTTCGGTCTTGACATTCGTGCTCCCGACGGGGTGTAGTGAGGTAACCGGGATAACAACGATGAGTTTTTGCGTACAAACTATTATAGAAAAGAACTTACTGAACGGAGCGCGTCTCGTCGCGGGAGAGCGGGGCGCGGGAAATACCATCCATTGGGTTAACTGCATGGAAATACTCGATACGCCCGAATCGCTCCAACGCGGCGAACTGCTGGTAACGACCGGGTACCGTTTGGACAACGAAAGCGAGTATTCGGATTTTATGGAACGGGCGTATCGGCGCGCCATAAGCGGCATCGCCATACAGCCCGGCTATTATATCAGCAAGATTCCCGAATACATCATCGAGACCGGCAATCGGCTCGGCCTTCCCATAATCGAGCTTCCGCCGAAACTTACTTTTTCCTCCATACTGCATACTCTGATAAAAAATATTTCCGCCCCGCAGTCCGACGCCTGGGATCGCGATTATGGGCGCATAATCGACCGACTGGGGCCGGAACGCGAATTTTCCGAGCGTGCGGTCATCGCGGTACTCTGCCTCGGGGAAAGCAAATTTTTCGCGGAAGCGCAAAACCCCATCATCGACCGTTTTTTGGATTCGTTTAGCGGGTTGGCCGACGGCGTCGCGGTGTACGCAGAGACCTCGATCGTCGCTTTTTTGGGAACGCTCGGAAGCGGAGTTACCATCGACTTCCTGCACGCGGAACTTTCGTCCGTCCTCGACGGCGACGAGCAGCTCTCCTGTCGCCAAATTTTTTGCGGTATTTCCGGCGTTAAAGAATTGGAAACGAGGGAAGTCGCCTTGTCCCGCGCGTATGGCGTCGTGAAAAATCTTTCTTCCGAGGGGGCTTTTAAGGGCGTTTGCGCGGAGGAAGGCCTTTCGCTATTACGCTGGTGTCGCGCCCTTTCCCAGCAGAAAGAGACTTCGGCGGATGTGCATCGACTCATAAGCCCCTTGCAGCGATACGATACGCGGCACAAGAAAGTCCTGATGCGGACGTTGCGCCTCTATCTCGCCAGTCGCGGTCAAATCACCGTTACCGCGCGAATTCTCGGCATTCATCGAAAAACGATAAAAAAACGGCTTGCCCGGATAGCGGAAATATGCGGACTTTCCCCGGAAACCCATTTCGGCGCCGCGAGTTTTACCCTCGCTTTGGCGGAATTCGATTATTTTTTCTCCTGATTATCCGCTCATTTTAAATAAAAGTA